>CALUSJ010000056.1 GCA_944323405.1 Candidatus Gastranaerophilales bacterium | reverse complement strand
CATAGCTGCTCAGGGGTGCGAGAACTCGATCCCCGGGCATCCTTTTTCCAAGCAGCTGGGCTAAAATTTTTCGGGTACTTTCTAATGGCTTTTAACTATTTCCGCTCCATTTCAATTACTCTTTGACGCACTTAATCCCATTGGTTTCAAGTGCTCCGGTGCTGCCTGTTCAGAAGGACTCTTTTCAGGTTTAGATTCGGGCTATTGTACCTCTGTCAAAACCTAAATACAAGTTACAAGTTATTTCTGTTCCTCGAGTACATCAGTTTTAGCACGCCTAAACAAAGAACTTAACGCTCTCTTATGAGTTGAAAATTTGCTTCTAACATAAAATGGAGATACTTCTGTCAGAATATCCAAAGGTTACATAAGTTTTTAAATTACATCATAATATGTAGTTATTAATTAGCCACACTATATAAGCGATGAGTTTCATTAGTGGTTTAAATAAATTCTTTAACAAATCGCACAGTCTTTCAAAATTTGAGCAATAGGTTCCCAAATTGTAAGGGCCGGGTTATCCGGATAGTATTTAAATCTACAATGCTGTATTTCGCGTTTTTCATCTTCTCGATTCTTTTTCATAATTGCTTGAGCCCTTTGGATGGCATCACGGACGTCTGCTAATGTTAATTTACTTAGGCAACGCTTAAACTTACGTTCTTCTTTGTATTCCTTCAAACTGTCAAAGTCTTCTCCAAAAATTCTATTGATTCGGGGAAGATACTGTGTTCGGTCTACAAGCGCACCATTGCAATTCTCTTTGTGTAGAATTATCCAAAGTTCAAAGGTAAAATTGCTATACCCAAGAGAATATTGAATTTTTTTCGATTTTTTAACTTCAGCCATCTCAGAAAGAATATTTTTGAATTTGTTTATATGCTCACATTCGTTACTTTCTATATCACAGAGATGGGTTATATTTGGAGTTGATTTTGCGTTAACAGTTTTGGAGTAACTCCTTGGGCTTTGCTGCACAGATGCAACGATGGAAACATTATATGTTGCTTTTTCACAAGCATTAATTTGATCCCTAAGCCAGTATAAATACCATTGCTCTGTTTCACCTTCAACCGTAAAAATATATTTTTTTGTTTCTTTTCTATCAGCCATTATTTTTCACCTCATTTTCATGGATAATTTCTTTCAAAATGGATGAAAAATCGACCTCTTCAATGGCTCCGTATCTGCTAACAAAATAATTTTTCATGTAATCTTCGCCTTTTCGCACACCGTTAGCTGTTTTAAAATCAGATAGTGCATAATGAATACTCCGATTTGTTGCCTTATTCCGTTCAACAAATTTGATTTCATCTCTTCTGAACAAAGATGCATCCAAAAAAATGGGGTTATGAGTATTGAAAATTAATTGTGCGTGATTAATATTGATCTCATCGTTGTGAAAGATGTTAATAATACTCATGAGTGCCATAGGATGAATCGATGCATCAAATTCATCCATTATTAGGGTCGCCCCCTGGAGTAAGGCTCGAATAATCAATGGAAATTCGTTGATAAATCTAATTGTTCCATAAGACTCAAAATCTTCCGCAGGAATAGCAATTTTTTTATCATCAAAAACTGAACATAAGACAACATCATCTTCATCTGCTCTATATCCCAATGCGTTTGCAGTAATACCAAATTCTTTAGCTACTTCAGTGAGAGTTTTTTCCACATAAATAGTATGATCTGCTGGATTCGCAAATTTGCGCATGGATTGAATAGAATCGGCACGATAAATTACGATAAACTTATTTTCAAACCAATCAAGAATAGTTGAAACAAGTTCTTTTGAAAAAATGGATTTGAATCCGTTGCACAGGAAAAGTTCGTCAGCGCTTAAACTATCAAGAGCAATTTCAACTGAAGAAGATATATTTTTAGAAAAAGAGGAATTAATATAGTTTTTTATAACTTTAGGTGTATCTAACTTTAATCCGTCATTGTCTCTTTCAAATACTAATTTCTCATTAATATATAAACTCTCTCTGAGAATCCATCGCTTGCAATCTTTTTCTAAAAAATTTCCGAATATAGCGGAAAAAGAATAGTTAAAAACCATACCTTGGTCAAGGAAACAGACAGAAAAACTTACAGGAATATCTATGGCGTCGCAATTTGGGATTAACTCCAACATAAACGCAGCTTGGTTGGGCGAAGAAACAATATTCGAATTTTTAATGTTTCCACGCAATACAATTGCTCTCATAGTATCCATCGCACCAATCAAATTGGTTTTTCCCGATGCGTTAGGACCATATATAACAGCGGAGGACAAACCGCGATATTTTTTTGCTCCAATTTTTTCGGATAAAATGCTATAGTCCAAACCCGTCTGCTGAGGGGCAGGCGTCATAGAAAAATTCGTTTCATCGTAAAAGGATTTATAATTGCTAAACTTAAAATCAAGTAGCATAATAAAAGCCCCCTTCTGCAGTAAAATGTAACTCCATTATAGTAGTATATAAAAAGCTTTGTCAACATTATACCCGCTCTATTTGCGAGATATTCGCAAATAGAGCGGGTATAATGTTGAACAATATATTTCAAGAGATGCTGTGCATACAACAGATATGAATAAAGATTGGATTTGCTTCTTTAGAGGCAGCTAAAATTGTTTTTATGCGTAATTTCCTTGCGACTTTCTCGTAAATGTGCCACTGTTTGGGATATCTTGGAAGCTCCTTGAATCGGTCACTGCCTCACGTTTGTAGAATCCGAAAGGTTTGTTCGCCTGACCGGACACTGCAATCTCAACAATACCGTCCTCTGCTTGAGGTTGATTTCATACACGCAAATGGATGTATGTCATTCCTTCCCTCTTTTAAGTATTTGCGAGAGTAGAAAGCACAGCAGGAATGATTAGATGCTAAAATATGCGCCGCCTAAACAAAGAATACGGGACTGGCCGCACTGGCCAGTCCC
>CALUSJ010000055.1 GCA_944323405.1 Candidatus Gastranaerophilales bacterium | reverse complement strand
CATCCATTGCGTTGCTTCTACCGTATACATCTATGGTAAAATCTGCTTGGTTATCAACGTCGCCAAGAGTATTTTGGCCAATATTCAGATTAGTAATTGAATAATCGTTTATCCCGGAATTCATTACGCCGAATAGACCTGAAGTATTCAGGTTCTCGATATTACTGCCGCCGAGGAAGTCTGAACGGTTCAGAAGCTGTGAGCTGCTGTCTATATTTACCGTTCCATCTTTTATTAAATGCGCACCACCCAAACCTAGGGTTGAATTATTGGTTAAATTCAACGTCCCGTTTGTCTGTTCATAATATGACTTTTCGCCTGTTGCCAAACTCGGAGAAATGCTTGTTTCCTGAGAAATAGCATCCATAGTTACATTGCTGTCATTTTCAAGAATTAAGCCGCCTTTAACAACATCTTTATTATCTAGTATCAATGTAGAATTATTTTGAACAATTAGTATACCTTTTTGTTCAATATTAACATCAGCATCTTTAACAATATTGATATTTTCAATTTTTAAAATAGTATCTGTGTTTCCATCGCCAATATTCAGAGCTTCAACTAAATCAGGAGTTGTTGTCGTTGAGCTTAATAAATTTTCACCTCCGAGTACATCTACAATATCAGTGATATCACTATATTGCTCTTTTAATATTAAGGACGAATTTTGTTTTAATTGTAAATATTGAAACCCTATAATCTCTTTTAATGTTATTGTTGCGCCGTCTGTTACTTGAAATAAATGGGCGTTGTACAAAATTGTAGATTCATCCATTTTTGCATCTGGCCCTGAGTTTATAAATATGGAGTTATTCATAAGCATGCCGGACTCAGTAATAAAACTTCCATAATTTATTACAGTACCATTATTAGTTGCGTTATTTTTTATTGTGGTATTTGTATAGTTTTCAAAAATCCCGCCCATTTTGTTTTCAAATGTTGAAGTCTCAATAGAACCGTGATTATAAAATTTTGCAATATCAGCAGAATTCTCAACTTTATTTGCCGTTATACTGCCATTATTAGTAATAATGTTATAGTTAATAAGCTCTCCTATCACATCTAGTTCAATATCTTGAGCAATAGTTAAATTTGAGTTATTTCCTAGATTTTGCATTTGAGTGTCAATCTCAATAATTTCATTAGCTGCATATGAAGCATTAAACTGAAATGCAATAATTCCAAATATGCATAGCAAGCAAAGCACGATTTTAAATTTCATCTTTTTCATCTTTTTATTCCTAATTCCGATATTAAGAATACCAAAAACTTAGTTAAAATATTCAATGTAAATATAAATTTTACAATTTGTATATAAATAAAATTTTTATGATAAAATTGCAGCGATAGTTTAATAGGGACATAAAATTTTACAAACATAAAACGATTGAGGAGGATGTATGGAAAATTTAAAAATTTATTTGGATAATGATATAAACAAAGAGTTAATAAAGTCAAAAAGAATTGCAATAATCGGGTTTGGCTCTCAAGGATATGGGCAAGGGCTAAATCTAAAAGATTCCGGCTGTGATGTTATATTTGGATTAAGGCAGGGAGGGGCTTCTGATATAAAGGCAAAAGATTATGGCCTTACAACATTTCCAATATCAGAAGTCGTCAAACAGGCAGATATAATACAAGTACTCATTCCTGATGAAGTACAGGCAAAGGTTTACGAGGAAGAAATAAAACCTAATTTAAGAGCAGGGCAGTATTTAATGTTTGCACACGGTTTTAATATTCATTATGGTTATATAAAGGCTCCAGAGAATGTAAATGTAATAATGGTTGCTCCTAAAGCTCCTGGACATACAGTGCGAAGTGAGTATAAAGCTGGACGTGGTGTCCCATCATTAATAGCTGTATATCAAGACTGTGAGGGTAATGCAAAAGAGATAGCTTTATCTTATGCTTCGGCTATTGGTTCAGGAAGAACAGGGATTATAGAAACAACTTTTAGAGAAGAAACTGAAACTGATTTATTTGGTGAACAAGCAGTACTTTGCGGCGGTTGTACAGCATTGATAAAAACAGCTTTTGAAACACTTGTAGAGGCCGGGTACTCTCCCTATATGGCATATTTTGAAGTTTGCCACGAGTTAAAACTTATTGTTGATTTAATCTATCAGGGAGGAATAGAGGATATGCATTATTCAATTTCAAATAATGCTGAGTATGGTGATTTGACACGTGGAAACAAATTAATTAATAAGAATGTAAAAGATGAAATGAAGAAAATTCTTGTTGAAATTCAGAATGGAAAATATGCAAAAGAGTTTATGGAAGAGATGGCTAATGGCGGTAATAAATTTAATGAGTTGCGCTCAGCATCAAAAAATCACCTTATTGAGAAAATTGGGTCAGAAATTCGAACTGCATTTAAATGGGGGGTAAATAATAAACTTATTGACAGGGCTAAAAACTAGCCTAGCTGGCTTAGAGGGAATATCTCCTTGTGGGTTATGGTAATTACCGTACATTTTTTTACAATGGATATGTATTAAAAATACAGTTCGTTATTAAAAAAAAGGAGTACGAGATGAAAAAAACATTATCTGCATTAGCTGTATTAGGTATCGTATCAGTAATGGGTACACAAGTGGCACATGCTTTTGACTGGTCAAGTTTAAACCCTGCTTATTGGGGACATTGTCCAAAGTGTGAAAAGAAAAAAGCTGATTGTTCTTGTAAAAAACAAAAGAAATGTGATCCTTGTGCGACAGGAGCCGCAGCTCCATGTGACCCTTGCGCAAAACAAAAACCAGCGCCGTGCGATCCTTGTGCTAAAAAAGCCGCACCATGTGATCCTTGTCAGAAACAAATGACACAGCCAAAGCCTTGTGATCCTTGCGACAGACTGCAACAAATGAATAAGTAAAACTCCAAAACCGCTTAGAAAATGAGCGGTTTTATTTTATCCATAGATTATATAATTTTATGTTATAATCTTAACAGTTTTGAGAGGAGTCTATGACAACAGTATCTGCTGATAAAATTTTAAGTATTATACCTGAATTATTTGAAACGGATTTTAGCGGGAATGTGAAATTGTTTCAAAAGCTTGAGAAATTTTTAATGTTTGATGAGGGGTTTATATATTACGTAAACCCAGATAGTCTCCAACTTAAATTTATGTATAAGACGCATATTGAGTTTGAAAAAGAAGCGCTTTATCCATTCAATTTAGAATTAAAAAAAACGATTTTTTCTAAAGACGGAAGTATAATGAATGAGAATTCTAACCTGATAAAAGTATTGGGGTTAGATAAGTTTGCCCAAAAATC
The DNA here is from genome assembly GCA_944323405.1 of Candidatus Gastranaerophilales bacterium. GTDB lineage: Bacteria > Cyanobacteriota > Vampirovibrionia > Gastranaerophilales > Gastranaerophilaceae > CAG-196. The sequence goes on along the minus strand of CALUSJ010000055.1, from coordinate 6,716 downwards.
ATTCTTGGTTTCTAAAATTTTGATTCGCTCAACAGTATTTGGATTAGTAGTTCTTTCTTCTAAAAAAACAAGTTGTTATAAAATAGAGGATTTAAATGCGCTTAATGCAGCGTCAGCTATATTATCATATGTTCTAAAAGATATGGAGCTCGCTAATGTGTTTAAAATTCAGCTGCAAGCTTTAAAAGATGGTATCGTAGAAAAGAATAAAGCTTACAAAACGATAAAAGAACAGAATGAGAAAATTCTTGAAGCAGATAAAGTTAAAAATGAATTTTTGGCAAATGTTTCGCACGAACTAAGAACGCCTCTAAATTCTATATTGGGATTTTCAGATATATTATCAACACAGTTATACGGAAATTTAAATAGCAAACAGGAAGAATATATAAATGATATTAAAGTATCTGCAACCCATCTTTTGGGTATGATAAATGAAATTCTTGATATGTCAAAAATAGAAGCAAATGCGATGAAAATTGTAAAGAGTACTTTTTGGATTTCCAGAGCTGTTGATGAAGTTTCAAATATATTGCTTCCCCTAGCCCAGAAGAAGAATATTGAGCTTAAGAAAAACATGCCATTTGATTTTGAAGTTTTTGCGGCTTATCACAAAATTCAACAAATTCTTTATAATTTAATAAGTAATGCTATAAAATATTCTCCAGAAGATAATAATGTAGAAATTTCAGTAAGTGCGGATGATGAAAAGTTTACAATTGTTGTGCATGATAATGGAATTGGGATTGATAAAAAATATCACGGTAAAATTTTTGCTAAATTTGTACAATTAGATAGTGCATACACTAAAAAAGAAAGTTCTACCGGGTTAGGTTTAACAATAACAAAAGAACTTGTAGAACTTCATGGCGGAAAAATTTCTGTAATAAGTGAGATTAATAATGGTTCGTCATTTATTGTAGAAATTCCATTTTAGTTGTTTGCTTAATCTTCTAGCCTTATTCTTGTATCTGAGTAGTATTCTTTATTAAGATTATCAGACAATTCCGCTTGCAAGATTTTTTCAGATAATTCTTGAGTAGGATTAAGCTGGGAAGCTAATTTTAAATATTTCAAAGCTGCCCTTGTGTCTCCAAGTTTTAAACATGTATCACCCATTTTGTACAAGGTGTCATAATGCTGCACATATCCTTTTCTATATGCTATTCGGTACATTTTTAAAGCTCGTTTATAAAAAGTCCTTTTATAATAGAATTCGCCTAATCTAAAAAAAGGTTCTGGATTTGTTTTGTCAATTCCTATTGCGTCGAAAAAACATCCTTTAGCAAATCTATCTTTGCCGATAGTATCATATAATACTCCTAATTTAATTTTATATAATGTATTTGCTGGATTTTTGTGTGCAAGCATGTGATATAAGTTAAGCGCAGCGGTCATTTCGTCGGTTAAGCTTTCTGATTTCACTGCTAAATTATAATAAAAATTTGCTTTTTCTTCGAGCTCTGATTCATTTAGTTTTGAGTAATCAATAGGGATTTGGTATTCTAAACCACCTTTTAGAGCAGGATAGGCTGGCATGGCGAATACTTTAAATATAAATATAACTAATAAAAATCTAATCAATTGGCGCATATTATTTAACTTAATATTACATAATAATATCTATTATATCAGAAAGTTTTCTAGTAAAATATTTTTATGAGGGTTTGAATTAGTGAAAGAACTTGTTTGCTTAGCAGTATTTATAATATTATCAACACTTTTCGCATTGGCTATGGTGTTGGCAGGATTTGTTTGTCAATATAAAAAGAAAAGTATGGTTAAAAATTCAACTTATGAATGTGGTGTTTCGCCTATTGATGACGCAAGAATTGAATTTGATGTCAGGTATTTTAATTATGCAGTATTGTTTTTAATATTTGATATAGAAACCATTTTCCTTTATCCATTTGCTGTATCTTTAGATTATATGGGTATATTTGCAGTAATTGAAGCTTTTGTATTTGTAGTATTACTTTTATTAGGGCTTTTCTTTGCAATAGAGAAAAAAATGTTAAGGTGGTTGTAGTGAATAATATAATTGTGACTTCAATAGACTATATTTTAAATTGGAGCAGAGCAAATTCGCTTTGGCCATTGACTTTTGCAACTTCTTGCTGTGGTATAGAGATGATGCAGACAGTTGCATCTGATAATGATATTGCAAGATTTGGCTCAGAAGTATTCAGAGGATCTCCGCGGCAAGCTGATTTATTAATTTGTGCCGGCACGATTACACATAAGATGGCTCCAGTTTTATTAAGATTATATGAGCAAATGCCGGAACCAAAGTATGTAATCGCAATGGGTGCTTGTACATGCGGCGGTGGAATGTTTGCTGAGACTTCGTATTCTGTTATAAGAGGAATAGATAAAATAATTCCAGTTGATATTTATCTTCCTATGTGCCCTCCAAAACCCGAGGCTTTATTGGATGCTATTAGAAAACTGCAAGACAATATTAGAAAAGAGTCGATTTTAACAAGAAAAGAATTCGTAAATTCACATGCTTCCAACCTTGAGGAGAACAATGGGATTTTGGAAGTTAAAGGAGGTTTATTATGAACTGGCATGAATTTCAAAGAATTTTTAATGATTGTGAGCTTGATGGTGACAAAATTGTAATAAAGTCAAAATTGCACGAAGTAATAAGATTTGTAACACAAAATTATACATACAGGATACTTGAAGAAATTATAGCAATTGATAAAGGTAATGGCGAAACGGAATTGATTTATCATCTTTATTCTTTTGAAGATGAAGAAGATTTATTTATTTCGATTATTGTAAAAGATAAAGCTGAAAGTATTGTAGATATTTTTGAGTCAGCAATTGCAGATGAAAATGAAATTTATGATTTATTTGGAATTCAGTTTACGGGGAATGAAAATTTAAAAAGGTTATACATGCCCCAAGACTGGCAAGGATTTCCTCTTAGAAAAGATTATGTACAGGATGATACGAGGTTGGCTTGGAATGACGATAACGAAGCTTAAATTAAATCTTGGCCCACAGCACCCATCAACGCATGGGGTCTTAAGACTAATACTTGAACTGGATGGCGAAAAAATACTTTCTTGTGAGCCTGATGTGGGTTATTTGCACCGAGGCATGGAGAAAATGGCTGAACAAATGACATATATTCAATACCTGCCGACTGTTGACAGGATTGATTATCTTGCAGGCTGTTTTTATTCTGAACTTTTATGTAGAATTGTAGAACAGGCTCTTGAAGTTGAACTCTCAGATAAAGTCAGGGTAATAAGAGTTATGCTTTTGGAGCTGAACAGGATTGCTTCTCACCTTCTTTGGACAGGGTCATTTTTAATGGATTTAGGCGCAACATCTCCGTTTTTTTATACGTTTAGAGAGCGGGAGATGATATTGAGATATTTTGAAAAACTTACAGGCCAGAGAATGATGTATAACTATTTTGTTTTTGGCGGAGTCCGAAAGGATATTGATTGTCTTGATGATGTTCAGGAAATTATTGATATTCTGCCTGAAAAAATAGATGATTACGAAAAAATTATTACGGATAATCCTATTTTCTTAAAGCGTACAGAAGGAAAAGGTATTCTAGATAAAGAAACTGCGCTTAATTATGCAATAACAGGCGTAAACCTAAGAGCCAGCGGTGTGGATTTGGATTTTAGAAATATAGACTATTTATATAAAGGTTTTGATTTTAGAACAATTGTGCTTGAAGAAAAAGATTCTTGGGCAAGGTATAAAGCAAGAATTATGGAAATGCGAGAATCTTGCAATATTATACATCAAGCTCTGGAATACTTAAAAATGACGCCAGCGTTAGAGCAAAGGTTAATTAATCCGCTTAATTTAAAACTGCCAGCAGGGGATTATTTTGCACAAATAGAAGCTCCAAGAGGTCTGGCTGGCTGTTTTGTTTGTTCTGATGGCTCTGACAAACCATATAGGCTTAAGTGGAGAACGGGTTCATATTATTCTGTGAATCTTTTAAGAAAGTTGCTGGTCGGAGAATACTTGAACGATGCAATTGCAATTGCTGGTTCGCTCGATTTTATTTTGCCGGAGGTTGATAAATAGTGAATTACCTTTATTTTTTATATATTGAATTTCTTACAAAACATCATATTCCAAAACTTTTTGGCGATATTACGTTTTATTTTATCCCTTTTTGTATAATTGCTGCTGCGCTTATTATTGCTGTACTTGTTTTAGTACTGGCAGAAAGAAAACTTTTAGGTTTCTTTACTCAAAGAAAAGGCCCAAATAGAGTTGGAGTATGGGGTGTTTTACAGACTGTAGCAGATGCGTTTAAACTTTTATGCAAAGAAAATATCACTCCGACTCATGCGGACAGATTTCTTTTTAATCTCGCACCGATTATTTTGTTTATACCTGTTATGACTGTTTTAGGTATAATTCCATATAGTTCGGAATTTACATTTGTCAATACAAGTACTAACGTTATTTTATACTTGATTCTTGCAGCTTTTCCCGTATTAAGTATATTTTTGGCAGGGTGGGCAAGCAATAACAAGTATTCTCTTTTAGGTGCTATGAGAAGTATATCTCAAGTTTTAAGTTATGAACTCCCGATAGCATTTGTTATATTATCCGTAGCTGTTTTATCCTCTTCACTTAACCTAACGGGAATTACACTTGCTCAGTTCTCAAAATGGGGGCTTGCCGGATGGTTCATTTTTCCGTGTATTTTAGGGTTTATCATAATGTTCATATGTATTCTAGCTGAACTTAACCGCTGTCCGTTTGATTTACCTGAGGCTGAAAGTGAACTTATTTGCGGATATAATACCGAGTATTCCGGCATGAGATTTGCCTTATTTTATCTTGGCGAGTATGCTATGATGTTTGCAAATTCCATGTTTATGGCGATTCTGTTTTTAGGAGGATATTTATCACCATTCGGGAAATATTTGTTTAATTCTTCGTTCTTAATCTATTTTGAACAAGCGTTTTGGTTGTTTTTAAAGGCCGGATTTATAATTTTTATTATGATTTGGATAAGAGCAACGCTGCCAAGGCTTGCGGCATTTGATTTGTTAAAGTTTTCTTGGTCAGTATTGCTGCCGCTTTCAATTGTTAATCTCTTTGTAGCAGTTATCCTAAAGATGGGAGGGATTGTATGATAAATGCAATAAAATCCTTGTGGGAAGGACATTGGACTGTATTTAAACATCTGTTCAGAAAAGCGGTAACTTTGGAATATCCTGAAAAAAAACGGGAACCAAATGAAGCTTTCAGAGGGAAATTAACCGTAAACGGATGCATAGGTTGCGGTGTTTGTAAAAGAGTCTGTCCTTCAGGAGCTATTGAGTATAAAAAAGATGATGAGGGCAAGGTTTGTTCATACAGTTTTGATTTGAAAAAATGTATTTTCTGCGGTAATTGTGCATACTACTGCCCAAAAGGTGCTATTAAGATGACGAAAGTTTACGAACTTGCTACAGAAGATAAAAATCGTTTATGCTTAAACTACAAAGGAGGGGTTGATGATTGATAATCCCGTAATATTCTATACGGCGTCTGTTATGATTATTGCGTTTGCACTTACGGCTCTTTTTGCAAGGAATGTAATATATTCCCTGCTTGCCGCAGTTTGTGTATTTTTTCTCGGCGGATTATTCTTTTATATTCTGGGTTCGGAATACAATGCAATTATTCAGGCTGCAATATACGGACTTGCAGTCCCGGTGATTCTTGGAGTTTCAATAATGTTCAGAGGGAATTTTCCGGCTAAAAAAGAGACAAAGAAAAGAAAACTTGCTGTTCCTTATGTCTTTTTAATGAGTACGGGAATATTTGTTCTGGCGTTTATTTATCTTGTTATGATGTCACTTGTCATCCTGCCTGATACATTCAACTTTGTAGAATTACAGCAGATAAACGCTTATGATAACATGCATGCTTTTGCAAAGGGGCTGTTCGTTAATTATGTATGGGCATTTGAGCTTGTTTCATTATTATTGACGATTGTAATTGCGGGACTTTCTATGTTCAGAAAGAGAGGTGCATAGATGGCTGTCACTGTCTACAGTTATTTATTTATTGGGCTTATTTTGTTTTTAATAGGGCTTGCGGGGTCGGTTCTGGTTAAAAATGTTATCAAAGTTTTAATATCAATAGAATTTATGCTGCTTGGAGTCAATATAAATTTTGTAACATTTGCGGTTTTTTGTGACAATATAAGTCTTGATGGATGTATTCTAACCCTGTTTTATACAGGCCTGGGTGCTGTAGAACTCGCAGTTGCGCTGTATATTTTCTATCTTATGTTTAAGAAAAAGGGTGATGATGATATTGAAAGATATGGAGAGTTGTAAAAAGAAGTTGTTGGGGTTCACTCAGCCGACGAATTCTTCACAATTAAAAAGGATAATCAATGCAAAACTTAATAACAAATAACATATATCTAATATTGCTTCTTCCTCTATGGATATTTTTAATAATCATGGGGGGAAGGTTTTTTGCCGTTTATGTGCATAAAAGAATAATATACGCTCTGACGCTTCTATCCTCTTTTCTTGGCGGTCTTCTTACATTTGTAAGTCTTATTAAGTTTGAAGCACCTCTTGAACAGACATTTTCTTTTATAAAAATCAATGATTTTACTATCTCAGCCGGATTGTATATTGATAAGCTCTCTCTCATAATGGCACTCGTTCTTTTCATTGTGAGTTTCTTTGTACAAGTCTTTTCTATACCATATA
>CALUSJ010000054.1 GCA_944323405.1 Candidatus Gastranaerophilales bacterium | reverse complement strand
ATACCCTAATATAGCATATATGGCAAAAGATGGCACTTATAGGCGTGCATATAAAAATGAGGACGGTTCAATAAGAAGTATTAATTATTCAGCCGACGGATATCCGGCAAAAATGGAAGCCAGAAATAGTGGAAACAAGGTATATCAAAATAAAGATTATGCGGCTAAAAAACTTGGTCTAAAAGAAACCAATGGAACAAAATCAGATGGCATATATTATGATGAGCAGACTAAAATGCATTATCAATGGAACCCTAAAACCCACACATTTGATGCACTGAAAGGTGTAAGCTATGTCGGTATTGATGGTCAAACATATGAAGGCAAATATAAGTCCAGCATAACAACAGATAAGTATGGTATAAAGACAGAAACTGTTACTACGGCTGATGGAAGTTCTCACAAAGCTGTTGACGCTTCAGGAGTATCTTTTGATTACAGCCAATTGCCTAATGATAATAAAGATCGAAAAACATTCAAAGATGCGAATAATTTCCTCATAGAAGTAGCTTATATGAACCCGAAACCTGAAATAGAATCAGGACATAATGAAAAAAATGATTATGACTGGAAATGCACAACTCTTCCTGATGGTAGATGGATAGAGGTTGGCTACGACAAAGAAGGTGAAATAACATACATTCTTATTTCACATGATACAACACCCGATAAAGGACCAGACGGTTCAGGTGACGGGGCAGAAGTTATATATTCAAAAAATTATGCACAGTATAACACAGATAGAAACAATAATACCTGGGATGGTACAATAACCTCCGGCTATGACTTTGAAAAACTCAAGGCGCTTGCTGAAAAGATTTTCGGATAATTATTAAATAGCAAACAGTTTAAGAATCGGGTAAACTGCAAAAATTCCAAATTTGCATTTTGCCCGATTTTTCTATGTTCACTAAAATAAAAAAAAGAGTCTGAGCGACTCTAAAAACTTTAATGTGTGAAGTGTAGTATATTTTTGTGTATGTTTTGTTAATAAAATTAATATCCTTATATATTAAAAGTATTTTTATTATTAAAAATTGATATAAAAATGTCTTTGCTTAACAATTCTTTACAATACATTGTTTTTTACAAAATAGTCATTAAAACAATATCAAGAGGTATAAAAATGTTTTTAGAAAGATTATTTGTCAGAAAGTGTACTCATCCAAATATTTCACCAGATATTGAGAATGCATACTGTCCTGATTGCGGAAAACTGATTCGAAATGAATGGTTTGTAACCAGATGCGCATGCTGCGGTGTAAAACTTAAAACTATGGTTAAACAAGGGAAAATAGCTCCGCAGCGGCATTATTGTTCAAACTGCGGCTCTAACGAATTCACAATTGAAAAGCTTGATAAAATAAGTTTTATAAATATTAATTTTGCTGTTCTTATAAAGCATGTAATAGAAAATGACACCATACACGCTTCAACAGTTAGTTTGTGGCAAGAAAAAAGTATTGAGCAACCCAGATTGCTAACACAAAGCTTATAACATCAGCAATAATTCCTGTAAGTAATGCATATCTGTATTTTTTTATCCCAACAGAACCAAAATATACAGATAATACATAAAATGTTGTTTCAGAGCTGCCTACCATAATAGCTGCAAGTTTGGCGATATAAGAATCTGCCCCGTGCGAGTTCACAATATCCGAAAAAATTCCCAGTGCTGCCGAGCCAGACAAAGGGCGAGTCAGCATAAGAGGAATTATATCGGGCGGAAGCAGGTTTGAAGTAACATTTTTTAGTACATCTATAACACCTGATGCTCTAAACATAGAAACAGCTACAATTATTGCAACAAGATATGGAATTATAGAAACAGAGACTTTAAAACCATCTTTTGCACCTTCTATAAACTCTTCATAGACAGGAACTTTTTTTATCAAGCCAAATGTTAGTATTCCAAGAATCATCAAAGGAAGTATATATAAAGAGATTCTCTCAATCATATTTCCTCCAGATTCTTTGCAACAGTAATGCTGTAGCTATTGCGGCCAAAAAAGAAAGTGTTGTTACTATTAAAGTTGGAATAATAATTTCAGTAGGATTTTTGGCACCCGCACCGACAAGAATTGCAATAACAGTTGCCGGTATAATCTGAAACCCTGCTGTATTCATACCTAAAAACATACACATAGAATCAGTTGCTATGTCTTTCTTTGGATTTGACTCTTGGAGTTCTTGCATGACCTTTAATCCTATTGGGGTTGCAGCATTTGTAAGCCCCAAAGCATTTGCTGTTATGCTCATTGTTATATTCCCTAAAGCAGGATCATCTTTTTTTAAATCTTTAAATATAATCTTCGTTAAAGGACTTATAAGTTTTGATAAAATACTCACCAAACCTGATTTTTCTGCTATACGCATAATCCCAAGCCAAAATGCCATTATCCCAATAAGAGAAAAAGAAATTTTGACAGCTAAATTGCATGCCTCAAGCATACTGTTAACAACTAAATCTAACCTGTTATTTAAAATCCCTGCTATGATTGATAAAATGATTAATGTAAAGAATATATAATTCATAGCTTAATATTAAAAAAAAAATTGGTATTTGTCACTATTTTTATATTATTATATAATTATCTATGAACATAGAATGGGATAAAGTAAATAGTAGAGTGAGTATATGGCAGAAATAAATAACTTTTCAGAAATTTCAGAAAACTTTGACACAATCAAAACATTATTGAATTCAATAAGAGCGCAGGGTATATTAAATACCTCTGATGTCGACAAACTGCTCTCTGGAATTAATTCTAAATTAGAGAAGATTAATACTGAAGAAGATATAGATTTAATAAAGATTTTCCTATCAGAATTAAAACAAAATTTAGACGAAAGACACAATGTCTTAATTTCGAAATTTGGAGCAATTGAATCATTATTTTCAAATTTATTAAAAAATAGCTCTGATGTATTGAAATCAAACGAAGCCAAAGAATTATTTGATATAGTAGCAACCAATTTATCTGTATTCTCTAGAGAAGTCGTTTCTCAAAAAGAAGCTCTCACAG
>CALUSJ010000053.1 GCA_944323405.1 Candidatus Gastranaerophilales bacterium | reverse complement strand
TGTTATTCATAAATAAATAATATCAAAATGTAATAGTTAATAGAAGGCTGGATTGCTTCGTCCTAATCGTCCTCGCAATGACAGGAAGTCAGGCATTGCATAATCTATGCCCTTAGCAGGGTTGAGGGGTTTAGAGGTTTAGAGGTTTAGGAGTTGAGGGGTTTAGGAGTTTAGAAGAAGTTAAAGGGTATTCTTATTTTGAACCTTGTTTGCTTATTAACTTATTTACCCCTTCACTCTTCACCTACTCACTATTCACTATTCACTAGTCACCTAAACTCTAATATTTTTGTATTTTAGATTAAAATGTAATAGTTATTAATCAGCTGGATTGCTTCGTCCTAATCGTCCTCGCAATGACACCACACGGCTTGACCTAAACCCTAAAATGCTCCCTTCACCCTTCACCCTTCACCCTTCACCCTTCACCCTTCACCTATTCACTACTCACTACTCACTACTCACTAGTCACCTAAACTCTAATATTTTTGTATTTTAGATTAAAATGTAATAGTTAATAATCGGCTGGATTGCTTCGTCCTAATCGTCCTCGCAATGACACCACTTTGTTTGCTTATTAACTTATTCACTATTCACTAGTCACTAGTCACTACTCACCCTCTAAACCCTAAAAAGCTCTCTTCACCCTTCACGCTTCACCCTTCACCTATTCACTATTCACTAATCACTATTCACTAGTCACCCTCAACCTCTAAACCCTAAAATGCTCTCCTCACCCTTCACGCTTCACGCTTCACCTCTTCACTAATCGTCCTCGCAATGACAGTTGTCTACTCATTCACAGAAGAAACGACTTTGTCAATCAAACCATACTCAACTGCTTCAGCAGCAGACAAGTAATGATCTCGTTCGCAATCCTCTTTGACTTTCTCAAAAGGTTGGTTAGAGTTTTCTGCCATAATCCCGATTAACATATCCTTCATTCTCAAGATTTCTTTAGCCTCTAATTCAATATCAGTAGCTTGGCCTTTTGCACCGCCCAAAGGCTGGTGAATCATGATTCTAGCGCTCGGAAGTGCCATTCTTTTCCCTTTAGCTCCAGCTGATAGCAAGAATGCTCCCATAGAAGCGGCTTCACCCAAGCAAATCGTCTGAACATCAGCTTTTATAAGGTTCATTGTGTCATAAATAGCCATGCCGGAAGTAATTACACCGCCTGGAGAGTTTATATAAAGCATTATGTCTTTTTCAGGGTTTTCACTATCCAATAAAAGGAGCTGGGCAACAACAGAATTCGCAACATCATCGTCGATTTCAGTCCCAAGAAAAATAATTCTTTCTCTTAATAGTCTTGAAAAAATATCAAAAGACTTTTCGCCTCTTGAAGAAGATTCAATAACTGTAGGTACATAACTTAGTATTTTTTTATAATCCGTTGCCATAAATCTCTCCTTTAAATTGTTAAGATTATTTTACAATAAATCAAAAACAGGTGCAAGATGTTCTATCCCACCACCTGTTTTTATAAGATTTTATAGAGAATATACTCTATTTTTTATCATTCTCTGAAGGATCTTTATTTTCTTCTTCTATAGCATGTCCGCCAATAGCACCTACTGCTGTCCATAGAGGAATGAGTGCATAACCGATTCCTCCTGTTATTGCGCCAAAAGCAATTGCTGCGGCGGCACCTATTGCTCCGCCCTTCGCACCGCCTTTAATCCCTTGAAAACTCACATTTGCAGGGTTGGAATTGCGGTTTTGTTTAACACTATTTCTTGCATAATAACCATTTTGACTGATTGCATTAATTCTCATCATTAACTCCTTTTCCTAACTCTAACTAATTCCGGCAACTTCGCCATCTGTCATATTCATTGATTTTATTGCTTTATCAAGATATTCTTGCTTGTATTTAACATTCTTATCTTTCATATAATCATTTAAATAATAGTTTTTGGATGCTTCAAACACATTGTCTAAATCCCTGAAAGATGACTTTCTTTCAAACATTGTCTGCGCAATTTTATCCAAGCTATCTTCTTGAGCGGTAATAAATTCTTTTCCGTTTTCCAAGCCGCCTATGCGGGTTTTTAAAGCCTCTAATAGACAAGTCTTATCTGGATAAGAAACCTCTACAATATTCTTAAATCTGCTCATTGCAGCCCCATCAAGCCCTTTGTTTTTAGGAGAAATGTTTGTTGTCCCTATAACCATAACATTCGGGGCTTCTTCTGATAATCTATCGATGTAATTCAAAAACGTAGATCTTTCCTCCAGTTTTGTTAAACTATGTCCGCCGCCGCCTCTAGCATAACTTCTTTGCATTGATTCGGCCGGCTGAACTAGTGTATCTATTTCGTTAAATGTTAAAACAAATCTCTTGTTAGGTTCTTTTTTGGCTTCTTTTAAAACATTCTCAAAAATACGTTTTAAATTGGCAGTCGCTCTTCCTGCCCACTCAGAATTTATGTCAGAATACAAAACTTCTTTATAATCAGCATCTATGGTTTTGGCAAAAATCTTTGCAAAAAACGATTTTCCCGTGCCCGGTGCTCCATATAAAATAAGTCTGTCAGCAGGATTTTTGGCTTTAACAGCCGCAATATCCTCCGGCTTTGCTTTGATAAAATCGACTTGTGCTTGCAAAAAATTCCTAAGTTTTGCGTTTATACTCTTGCAACTATCCAAAGTAGGGATTGCTGCATCATCTTTTAGAGACCTAAATGTTTTTGTTAAATCAGCTCCCGCCTGAGTGCCTTTTTTTCTGTTAAGAAATATCGGCAAAAAACTCAACGGCAAAAATAATCCTAATAATGCCCACCCCGCTACTTGGTTTTGTTTCTGGGTTTTTTCCATCTTATCCATAAAATCAATAATTGCAATATCTCTTTTTTCTGCAACACTTATGGGTGCAGCTGCCTGCGGCGCCGTGTTTTTAAAATTAAGATTTCTTCTATAACTTTGATTTGACAAGCTGATTATTGGTTGAATCATTATACACTCCTCTTTTAGTTATCTATATAATCTATAGTTTCCCTGACTGTTTGAATTATTTTCGTCATTATTGCTTTTATTGTTCTTATCTTCGACCCAATCCCCAATAATTCCACCTAATGCAGCATATACAAAAAATAAATCCGTAAACAGAGAGGCCATCACCCCGCAGGTAACAGCCCCTAGCATAAAACCTTTTGCACCTTTGAAATTAATAGAGTTTCTTTCAGAGATTCCTATATTACACTGCCTTGTAGTGTTTTGTCGTTGATAAAACATATAATTGCTGATTGAATTTATTCTCATTATAATCCCTTTACATGTTCTATTATAATAAATTATTCTATTCTGTATATAGGAAAACCTGGCATGCTTTACAATTTTTTACATTTGGGGGATTAGGGGTTGAGGGTGAATAGTGACTAGTGAATAGTGAATAGTGAATAGGTGAGGGGTGAAGCGTGAAGGGTGAAGGGAGCATTTTAGGCTGTAGGTCAGGGAGTGCCTGACTTCCTGTCATTGCGAGGACGATTAGGACGAAGCAATCCAGCTGATTATTAACGATTACATTGTTATGTAAAATACAAAAATGCTAGGGTTTAGGTGACAAGTGAAAAGAAAATAGTGAATAGTGAATAGGTGAATAGGTGAAGGGTGAGGGGTGAAGAGAGCATTTTAGGGGTTAGGTCAAGGAGTCACCTGTCATTGCGAGGACGATTAGGACGAAGCAATCCAGCTGATTATTAACTATTACATTTTTATCTAAAATACAAAAATGTTAGAGTTTAGGTGAGTAGTGAGTAGTGAATAGTGAATAGTGAATAGGTGAAGCGTGAAGGGTGAGGGGAGCATTTTAGGCTGTAGGGCAAGCAATGCCTGACTTCCTGTCATTGCGAGGACGATTAGGACGAAGCAATCCAGCTGATTATTAACTATTACATTTTGATATTATTTATGAATAACAGCCCCCTGTCATTGCTTGATCTACTAACTAATTACCCTTCACCCCTCACCTAATCCCTAATCCCCCTAAACTCTAATATTTTAGTATTATTTATTTATGAATAACAGGCAATATTATGTAGATACTCTATTTAATAAAAAGAACGG
>CALUSJ010000052.1 GCA_944323405.1 Candidatus Gastranaerophilales bacterium | reverse complement strand
CAAACGGATGGATAATAACAAACCATAAGTGAACAAGTCCGGCTTTTATGACTAAATCCGTATTAGCCTCATTATTTATATAATCAATTAATTTCTTCATCTCCTGAGGAACTATATCTGCACCAGGTGCTTCATAATGTATTCTTTCATGTCCTAATGCACCTGATACAACCTGCATTTTTCCATTTTTATCATCACGGTATGCTCCGACCCTGATTTTATACAAACCGCTTCTGCCGCTTGGAAACATTGCTGATTGCCAGCCAAACAACCTATCTTCATTAATTGGTTTGTCGTAGTTGATGGTTGCATCAAGCATCATATCAACAACACCTTGAACATCACGCTCAACATATATATCACTGCCAATATCCAAACCTAACCTTTTGGCAATAGATGAGCGAACTTGCCCCACATTTAATTTTAAACCCTCGATTTCGCTTGATTTAATAACATCTTCCGTTAAAACATTTAATTTTGCTTTTTGGCTGTTTTCAAAACCTATAGACTGCATTTTACCTAATAACACGCCTTGTTTTAATCTTACAGATGACAATAATGGTATAATGATGTCTTTATCATAAGTAAAATTAGGAAATTGCGGGCTTTGCCAGATATATTTTTTCATAAATCGACGCACCTTTTGCGTATATTATACAATATTATCCACGCAAAATCAAGAGAACAAATTGTATTGTCCAATTTATCCATAGTATTAACGCAATATGTGCGTTGATATAATTAAATATCTACGCATATGATGAGTTTAGAATTGGTAAATCTGTGTTACGGACTTTAGCAGGAAAGAAATCGGTTTTGAATTTAAAACCGATTTCTTTCAATAAGAGCGAACGACTTATACTTACTATTCGCCGCTGCAGCTAAAAGTAATAGTTACAAATTTAACTAAAAAAATCAAGAAAATCAGCTGCTGCATCAAGTGCCTTACCAGCTATATTCTCTGCACCATGAGCAACAGCCCCGCCAACCTCTGAAATAAAATTAAGAGCCTGATCTCCAGCATAACCAAGCTGGTCTAAAAAAGGATCTGTAACACTTGCTCCTGATGGAATTGGTGCATGTACGAAATCCTCACCTCCACCGCCAAGTGAAGACCCGGCTAAAACTCCTAAAGCACTCACAGTTGGTAAAGCTGCTTTTTTTACAACATTCTTGGTTCCTTGTCCAACATAAGAATTGTTTATTATCGGACTAATTTTGTTGATTGCTACCATATAGACTTCTCCTTTCCTCAAAAGAGAATACTATATCTTTTCTAAAAACACAATATCCCCCCCCTATTTTGAATATATTGTAACATTTTGTAAATATTTAAACATTTTCTCTTGTATCTTATATTCTCTTATAATAGACTAATCTTGTAGTAATACTTAACCCAATGGTACATATCAATGAGAATTCAATCGGTTTATAGTAATGTGTATTGTAATAATAATTCACTTGCAAAAAAGACAACAAATAATAACACAGATATTAATATAAGTTATAAAGGAATACCGACAACATTAATACTATTAGCAGCCAAAGAAGGTGTAAGTGCTATCAAAAGCAGACATAAAGTTCGTTATTTAGTAGAACTAGAAGAATGTCTAAAAAGTAATGATGCTGAAAAGTTTATAGCAGGTGCTAAAGCAATGTCCAAAACACCAGATAGTTATTATGATTTGGAGCATCAAGGTTGGGCTTTTTGGACCTCTACCTTTATGGGTAAAGATCCTCAGTATATTACTCACTTACGCCAAGATTACTTATTACAAATTGATAAAATAGCTGATAATAATCATTTTAATATCCAAGTAAAGAAAGACTTCATAAATAGTTTGTTTGAAAATTTTCATGAGATCAATAGAGATTTTATAAAACAATTTCAAAAATTAAGAGATTCGCTTTATAAAAGTTTTAAAGAAGAAATTGTCGATACAGCATTCTTTTCGGCTAGATATAATCAAAAAAGAATTGAAGAATTTTGGGATGAAAGCTGGGGTTTTAATGATTGGCACACGGCTCTTCCTAAAGATTATACGTGGAGATGTGAACCTTTTAGCCTTGACCGCCGCGCTCATTATACTGATCATAAAAGAGAAATTTGCAGTTTAACGGTAGCTTTTGATAATTTAAAATTAGCTTCTACTTTGGATAAAAATATATATCGTTCATACTTAAATAGTAGGCGTGGAAGAATTAGTCAACACCAACAAATCTTGGAAAATTATTTTAATAAAGTTCGAGCTTCCGGCTCTGAACCCCCACCAGAAACATACAAAGAATATGTAACGTTTTTAAAAACAATATGATAAAGGATGAATATGAAAGTACAAAGTATAGGGCATAATAGCGTCAGAGCTCAAAATAATAACTATCAATATTACAGACAAACAGCATTTACATCTAATAGCGGTGTTGTCTATGAAGGTGATTACGTAAAAATTCCTAAAGAAAAGTATGAGCGTGACAAATTTTGGAAGCGGGTCGACTATGTTGCTTTGGCAGGATTTCTTGTATATTGTCTATATCAAATTTTTAAGAAAGGCGGTCAACCTCCCTCTATTTAAAATCTCTATGTTAAACACTATAAGTCCAAATATAAATTTCAAATCAGGATTAAATACAGCGCTTATCAAAGAATGCCGGAGTACTAATGTAAGGAGTTTAGAAAAAAGTTTGGGTTCAAAGAATATTCCATCTGACTTCGGTGTCAACAGGCCTGTTGCTTTTGCTGTCGGTAAAATTTTTGAAATATTTAATCTTTTGAAAAAACATGCAAAAATATTTGATATATCCGCTCCCAGAATACAGGCTTATTTAAAATCTGATTTGAAATTTAATTTTAATGGTTATGGATTTTGTGTCCCTGAAACTCAATCAATCCTTAAAAACCAACCGCCATTTGAAACAGGTTCATTATTCTTCCAGAAAGAAAATTCCATTGAAGAAATAGACCAAAAACTCGATAAGAGTTTTTTAAATAATGAGAGAAGTTCATCACATTATTTAGCCCCATTTATTCATGAATTTATGCATGGAATTTATATAGATTATGTTTATAAAAAATACGGTTATGAAGGGGAGTGTCCATATACTGCGCAAAAATACAAGAGGAGTGAAAAGGACTGCGGATTAAAAGTTATGGAGATTTTACAAAATCTTCAATTTAATAATTGCGAAAATGAACTTATAAGAAATGTTCTTGGGAAATACGCCGCAACATCTAAAAATCAGTATCATGAAGTCTTTGCGGAAACTTTTACGCAAGTTATATGCAAATGTTTATCAGATAAAGATTCTTTACCAATAAAAAATCCGCTTGATGAATTAAAAACATACCCGAGAGAGTTCATTAATATAATCAAAAAACTTTTTGTATAATAAAAAAAGAAATCGGTTTTAGACTTAAAACCGATTTCTTTCAATAAGAGCGACTTATACTTACTATTCGCCGCTGCAGCCGAATGCAATAGTTACGTGTTCTTTTAGAGATCGTCGATTGCGCATACTCATTCAACCTGTTTATATATTATTAAAAAATGTAAATTTTTATAATTTTTACTTGTATTATTATTATTATAAATTTTTGTATAGTTATTATTTAAAAGTACATATATTTTCAGAATTATTACAAATTATTACAGATTTAAAAAAAAGGAGTATTATTATGTCTCAAATCAACAAGATTAATATTGGTATAGTTAACAGTGCTATTAAACCAAACTCAAAGAAAATTTTGACAAGAACAGCACTTCCCACAGTAAGTAGTTTAGCTATTCTAGCAGGAAGCTCTATGCAAGGAAACGAAACTCCGCCAGCAAACGCACGCCCAGCTGAACCTGGCTCAAGTGTAACCGACCCAATATCAGACCAGTTAAAACATACTTTGCATCAAGCACAAAATGCTGGAGAAGAAATAGTTGATGGAGTAAAAGAAGGTGCTAAAAGTCTTTGGGGACATTTTATAGATTTATTAGATGATATTTTTTAATTTAAAAGTAGGATGTAAATAATGATGGATTCTATTAGTTTTAAAGCTAATACAGCTAATAATACTAATAATGCAAATACAAGTGCAAATGTCGGTAAAAGAGTTGCTAGAATGGCTGTTGGAACACTTGTTGGCGGAACAGCTACTTTTGTATACTGCAAAAATAAAAAAAATTATTCTGGTAAAAAGCTATGGCTTAATACATTGGAAATAGGAGCAGCAACGGGTTTACTTACTGATATTGTATGCTTGGCCATAGAAATACCCGCTAATGTAAAAAAAGCAAGACTTACTAAAAATGTAGCAGCAGAAACGTTAATAAACATTGAGCCATATAAAAATAAAAAATTTTTTATAGATTTATACAGTGGACAAAAAAAAGATTCAAAAGAATTTTATGACTATCAGAGAATTTTAGCAGATAAAGAAAACTGTAATAAATTGTTTCAAGACAAAGAAGTATTAATGGCTTCACAACAAGCTCTATTAGAGTTAAATAATAAAAAAATTACAGAAGCATTAAAAAATAATGATAGCGAGACAATAAGCCAGCTTGAACAAGTCAACTCTCTTTTGTTAAAAGCGCTTGAACAACAATCTGCTCAACAGAATATAGTAGATAAAGATAAAAACATAAGTTTTGGGTCTATATTTAGATTCTTTCATAATAGAAACGAAAGCCTTAAACAAAAAGCTGAAGTTGCGGTGAATAGGTATGCAAGCAGTGCTGCTGCAACAGCGGGGGTACTTGCTAATACTGGAGTTGGTGATGCAATTGCACTTACTATTATTACCAAAAATATGTGTAAAAAAATCTTTAAAATTTACGATTGTGAAGGTAGTTATGTAGCTGCAATTACCGCAGCAAATGTCGGTGCAGTAGCAGGAGTAAATTTAGCATCAAAAGGTGCTACCATATGGCCTGGAGCAGGCAATGCTATCAATGCAACAATAACCTATACGCTTCACCAGCTTGAGGGTAGAGCGTTAATAGAATTATTGGAAGAAAATTCTGATAAATTAGATGTACTTTCAGAAATTGATATTTTGGCTAAATTCAGGTACAGAGTAAAAGCTGGGTTACAGATAATTGAAAATAATAAAGTTAGAGAAGTTATAGAAAAAGCATTTGATTTTTTTCTATAAAGACTTATAATAACGCTATAACTAGGAGTTCCTACAATGGCATTAATATCAAACAACATTTCGTACAGCCAGCAGCAGTCAAAACAAATTCAAAATAATAACAAAAGAAAAAAGATTGCGCTTGGGGTTTCTATGGCAGCAATAACATTTCCACTAATACCTCTTGTTGACGGAGATGGTTTTAAGGAAACATATAAAAATCGTAATATAGCAAAGTATACTACGGGGTTATGTGCATTAGGAGGAATTTTAGGAACAGGAATTTTGCTTACAGATGATAAAATTAAAAATTCTAAAGATCCTTACGGCAGCAGAATTTTAAGAGACGCTGTTTTGGGCGCTATTTTAGGACCGATATCAATTGGAGTCGAGAACTGGGCACTGACAAACGGAAAGAAATTAGCTAAAAAATGGTATTTCATAGCCGCAGCAGCTGGAGCACTTATGGGAACTTTAGAGGCTATGATTAATAAAAATAAAACCTAAATAATAACAGGTAAGCTACAATAAATCTTTGATTACAAACATATTTCTACTAGGGTAAATTTTAGTTTACACCGAATTATGAACTTGCTTTCACACAAGTTATATGCAAATCTTTATCTGATAAAAATTCTTTACCAATAAAAAATCCGCTTGATAAATTAAAAATATACCCGAGAGAGTTCATTAATATAATCAAAAAACTTTTTGTATAATAAAAAAAGAAATCGGTTTTGAATTTAAAACCGATTTCTTTCAATAAGAGCGAACGACTTATACTTACTATTCGCCGCTGCAGCCGAATGCGATAGTTACGTGTTCTTTCGGGTTAATAGCAGAGATTTTGTAGCCTTTA
>CALUSJ010000051.1 GCA_944323405.1 Candidatus Gastranaerophilales bacterium | reverse complement strand
TATGACAGCTTAGGCTCTAACTGGCAGGGTGGAGCAGATTATACACCGCCTCCAGGATTTGAAAACTTTAGCTTCAACTTTAATCAAGGCGGAGGGCAATCCTTTGATTTCGGAGGCTCTGGATTCTCTGATTTCTTTAGCTCTTTATTCGGCGATATGATGGGAGCCGGAATGTCTTCTGGAAGAGCTTCTGGGCAAAATTTCGGCGGCTTTGACTTTGGAGCTGGTTCAGGCTCTGCCAGACAAAGAAGAAACTCTCAAACACGAACAGAGGATCTTGATATCACCAAAAATCTAAATGTTACAGCAAAAGAAATTTTTGATGGTAAACCTATTTCTGTTACATTTACAGATGTAGAAAAATGCGGGTTTTGCAACGGAAACGGATTTTGCTCGCATTGTGGAGGAACAGGAATTGTCTCTACTCCAAAAACCGTTAAAGTAAAATTACCTAAAGGTACTTCCGAAGGCAAAAAAGTCAGACTTAAAGGTGAAGGGAAAACTGATGCCTACGGAAATAAAGGTGATTTATACCTGATTGTACATTTTAAAGACAGGGAATACGAATTTGACGGAGAAAACCTTATTAAGGAAGTCGAAATCACTCCTCCTGAAGCTGTTTTGGGGTGTTCTAAAGATATTGAAACTTTGCATGGAAAATTAAATATAAAAATCCCTGCTGGAGTATCCAGCGGTCAATCATTAAGATTAAAACAAATGGGATTGCCAAAAGCAACTGGTTTCGGAGATTTGAATGCTAAGATCAAAATTGTTGTTCCTAAAAATCAATCGAAGGAAATTATCGATTTATACAAAAAAATTCTACAATTACAGTAAATCATACATATTATTATGTCATTGCTATGCAAATAGCACTTGATATTATATTTTTTCACTATTTCATTGTAAAAATATAGATCTAAACAATTTAGAAAACATGTAAACCTTTGTAAAGAAAGCTTGCTTTTTAGTGGCAAAACATTGAAAAAATGTTAAGATATGAATTGAAGGGATAATTAAAATAAGAATGTAAATTTTTCTTAATAATTAATCAATTTCTATTCTTTATTTGTTTTATAGAATTTATAGTTTAGTATTTTAAGGTGGATGTGTGAATAAAGAACAAAATTTAGCAAATAAGATTTCGAATATACAAGGCAAGCAGCCCGTAACCTCTCCTTTTTTTCAAGAGAAACTTGTCTCAAAGGTTAATTCTTTAACTTTTAACAGTTGCGCAAATTCACTAGGTAACCCTCAAAATAAGGCTTTCAATAATGAAAAAGGATTTACGTTAAATTACAAATATGTAGTTGATGAATTAATTAAGATTTCTGATATTACAAATCTCAATGAATTCTATGTCAAGATTTATTCAATAATTACACAAAACATAGACTCTCGTTTTATTGCAGCCGGTCTTCTTAAAGAAAAATCTAACTGTATAAACTTGCGTCTGCTTGATAAAAGAGGTAATGTATATTCAACAAAAGTTTTTTTAAAAGACAGCGAAAACCCTCTTGTGAAAGCATTAAATGAAAGGCAAGTAATTTTTAAAGATGATGTTGATTTTTTAAAGCTTTCATACTTTAAAGACTACACCGTTGCAATAATACCTCTTATATCTGTAAACAAATGTATTGGGGTTTTGCTTATAGAAGACAGCTATGCAAGACAAAATATTGCTATTTATCAATTAATAGCAAACTATGCTGCGATGTATACTCATAATTTTGAACTTATAGAAAAAAGTGACGCATATGCAAACACAGACACACTTACTCTGTTATACAATCACAGGGGATTCCAAGAAATCCTATCAAATGAGCTTTCAAGAGCAGAAACTAATAAACAAGAATTATCCATTGTAATGATGGACATATGCAATATTACAAAGATTAACAGAGAAATGGGACATGCTAAAGGTGATGAAGTTATTAAAATCGTTGCCGACAAAGTCAGACAAAATATTAGAGAAAGTGACATTGCTGGCCGTTATGGCGGTGATGAAATTGCCATTATTATGCCTAATACAACTTGTGATCAGGCAAAATATGTGGCAGAGTTCTTAACATATTCACTTTCTTGTTGTTTTATTGACGATATTGGGCCGGTTAAGGTTTCTGTAGGAATCTCTACCTATCCAGATTGTGCGGATGATAAAGAAAAGTTGTTGATTTTAGCAGAACAAGCTATGTATATTTCACAAGCTAAGGGTTATAAAGACGGAATGTCTGCTATTATAAGTTCAAAAGACTTTAATTTCTGGGATGATGCTGCTCTGAAATCATATGCTGAGGTTTTGGGAAAACGCCACGCACAATTAGGCATAAATTTTGAAGAAGAATTGATTTCAAAATTTAATGCCGATCATGCTATGCACGGAAATAGAATATCAGAGATTGCCACATCTCTTGCTGGCGCTATTGACGCAAAAGACCCATATACAAAAGGACATTCAACCTCTGTTTCTAGATTCTCGGAAGCATTAGCAAGGGCAATAAACCTACCTGAAGAAGAAGTCGAACGTATTAAACTCGGAGCTCTTTTACATGATGTCGGAAAAATAGGCATCCCTGAAACTGTTCTAAAAAAAGAAGGGCCTTTATCTGATGAAGAATGGGTTATAATGAAACAGCATCCGACAATTGGCGCTGAAAAAGTTCTTACCCCAAATCCATCCTTAAGAGATCTTATTCCGATAGTAAAATACCACCACGAAAGAATAGATGGTAAAGGTTATCCAGAAGGTTTAAAGAACGGCGACATACCGCTTGCGGCCAAAATCGTAGCTATAGCAGACACATATCACGCACTTATTAGCGATAGACCTTATAGATCGGGCATGAATATTGAAAAAGCTCTTTCTATTCTTAAAGAAGGCGCCGGCACACAATGGGATGAAGATTTAATCAGAACGTTTATTCAGATAGCTCCGTCACTTGGGGTATAACTATTTCTTAGCATACTTTAAGAAAGTCTGAACCTTAGTCTGCATCATCTCTTCTACAATCTGCCATTTACCGTTAGGCTGTTTTTGAACAATCATATATGTTTTAAGCTTATATGTTTCACCTGTCGGCTGTCTTAGAGATGAAATTTTATACTTGCCGTTTCCGACTTCGGACACGCTTATATTTGAATAATTATTTTTATAGTTCCTAAGTTTTGCCCCGGCCTGGCCAAGCTTCATTTGAGTAATATATGTAGAAGTATTTGTCTCAATATCCTGAGTTGTGCCGTCAGGTTTTACAACCTGTCTTATGATTTTAGCGCTCGGAGAATACATTTGAGCTATTTCTGGGCTGTAATTATTTGCAGCACTTACATAATGATTAAAGAACTTTTCTGCATCTTCCTTATCGCTTGCAAGCGCAGATAATGTTATAAAAGATAATGCTATTATTGAAACCAGTGTTTTTTTCATTTTTCTCCTCTTCTATACGTCGGGTAAATCACCTTTTACTTCTGCAATTGTATCACAGCCCAGATGGAAAATCTTGTGCAGACCGTCAACTGCATCCTTAGCCCTATCTTCTGCAACGATACAGCTGATTTTGATTTCACTTGTTGAAATCATTTTTATATTTATACCTAAATCCGCTAGTGTTTTAAACATCGTAGCAGCTATACCGGGTCTATCAATCATGCCGGCACCAACAATTGAAATTTTTGCAATTTTATCATCGACAAACACATTGCTGAATTCCAACTTTTTATTGACTTCTTTTAATATTTCCATTGTTTTATCCAAATCGCCTTTATCGATAGTAAAAGCAATATCATTCGTATTAAGATTTTTTCTTGCATAAGACTGGATAATCATATCAACAGAAATATTTTCATTAGCCAGAGCATTAAAAAGAATTGCAGCCGTTCCCGGATGATCTTTAACATCGCAGACTACTATTCTCA
>CALUSJ010000050.1 GCA_944323405.1 Candidatus Gastranaerophilales bacterium | reverse complement strand
TCACCTATTCACTAGTCACTAGTCCCCTAAACTCTAATATTTTTGTATTTTAGATAAAAATGTAATAGTTAATAATCGGCTGGATTGCTTCGTCCTAATCGTCCTCGCAATGACACCACTTTGTTTGACTATTCACCTATTCACTATTCACTAGTCACTAGTCACCCTCTAAACCCCAAAATGCTCCCTTCACGCTTCACGCTTCACCCTTCACCTATTCACTATTCACTAGTCACTAATCACTAATCACTAATCATTCCCCTCAACCCTTTAGTTTTTGTCAGGCACTCCCTGACCTACAGCTAAAATACTTCCTTCACTCCTCCCCCTTCACTAGTCACTCTCCCTAGCCCCTACTCACAATTTTTTTTCAGTGCTACAATATAATCATGGCAATAATAGCAAATTCTTACGATGAAGTTATTTCCTTAATAAAAGACCGGCTGGATATAGTAGATGTAGTATCGCAATACGTAGTTCTAAAAAAAAGCGGCGCCAACTATTGGGGGCTTTGTCCATTCCATAACGACAAAAAACCATCCATGTCTGTAAGCCCATCTAGAGGTATATACAAATGTTTTTCTTGCGGTGCAGCAGGTGATGCTCTTAATTTCCTTATAAAAATCCAAAACAGAGAGTTTAAAGATGTTATTCAGGAACTAGCAGAAAAATTCGATATCGAGCTCCCTAAGAAATATCACGCATCTTCTGAAACCAAAAACCACAAAAAAGAAATGACAGATGCATGTAAAAAAGCCGCAAAATTCTACAATATGCTTTTAAAATCATCTGAAGATTCTAATAAAGCCATGATTTATCTCAAGAGCCGTGATATTACAGATGAGATTATAAATAATTTTACTCTAGGCTGGGCACCAAACAAATATGACAGTCTGTATAAAGAATTAAAGAAAGAATTTAGCGACGATATTCTTGAAAAAGCTGGTTTGATTCTCAAATCTAATTCCGGCGGCTGGATAGACAGGTTCAGAAACAGAATTATTATTCCTATACAAAACGAAAACGGCGAATACGTAGCTTTTGGTGCACGTGTTGTAGACGAAGGTCAAAACCCCAAGTATCTTAACTCTTCTGATTCATTAATTTATAACAAGAGCAAGATATTATTCGGACTGTATTCAGCGCAAGATGCAATCAAGAACGAAGACGGGGTTATTATAATGGAGGGGTATTTTGACGTAATATCCGCCCAAGCTCACGGCGTAAAGAATGCTGTAGCATCTTGCGGCACCGCTTTGACTCCCGAACACGTTAAGCTTTTGTCGAGGTATACAAAATCACGCAGGATTTTTCTTTCTTTTGACACTGATAATGCAGGGATTAACGCTACCAAAAAAGGCAGCAGCGTAATCAAAGAGACATTATCGGTTTTAGGCAACGTTAAACAGTTTGACGAGAGCCATATATCGTCAAGCGTTGACAACAAATACGCTTGTGAAATAAGGGTTGTATCTCCTCCGCAGGGAAAAGATCCTGACGAGTTTATAAGAAGCATGGGCGGGGATGAGTTTAAGAAATACATCGAAAACGCACCTCTTCTTATCGATTTTCTTTTGAATAATATTTTGCAGGGAAAAAATTCAGCAAAATCTCCGCAAGAAAAAGCGGAGCTTGTTGAAAAAATTATTGAGATACTAAAGGATGTTAATAATAAAATTATCCAGACAGAATATGTAAAAATGGTATCCGGGGTTTTGGATATTGACGAAAACGCAATGTTAAAAGAGCTTTCAAAGTTTGAGGAGAGGGAGGAATATGTTTATCGAGCAAAGAACACAGAAAAACATGTAACAAATTCTTCACAATTTGAAATAAAAGCGCAAAAAAATTTATTGAGCGTTTTTTTTGCAAATGATAGTTCATTAACATACTCACAAATTAATGAATTATTGCCGGACAATATCATTCAAGATGAATCGTTAATAATTGTAAAAAATACAATTGACAAAATGGCGTGTACAATAAATAATGTTAAGGAATTGATAAAAAATCTGTATACGGAATTCATTGAGGATGATAATTTGACCCAAATTTTAACAGAAATAATAGAACTCTCGGAGGCATTTAATGGTTTAACATCGGATGAGTTTGAGAATGCTGTGAGGGAAAATATTGTCAGGCTCAAAAGATGTTATCAAGAAAAAGAAAATAACACTTTGCGTCAGAAATATAAAGAAGTAAATGACGATGAAATCGAAGCATTAAAGATACAGATGCAGCTTAGAGATAAGATAAAATTAAGAACTGGAGATTAGATAATGACCCAAAAACGAAATTCACATTCATCAGTAATCAGCGTAGAAGAAGAAAATCTTGATGTATTAGATTTTGATGCCGAAGAGGACGAAAGCGGTGTCGATGATTATATCGAGGCAGATATAAGTACTGATAATATTGAAGACATTATAACTTCTTCAAAGCTTGGCGGGATTAAAAGTGATGATTTTTATTTTCTCGGTTCTTCAGACTCTTCCAGAGAAGAAGTAGATACTGAAGTTCCAAAAGGTGTAGCGGTTGAAGATCCTGTAAGATTATATTTAAGAGAAATCGGCCGTATAAAATTATTATCTACGAATGAAGAAATAGAACTTGCGAGAAAAATTATACAAGGCGGCACTCCTGGTGCTATAGCTAAGAGAAAGCTTGTTCAGGCTAACTTAAGGCTTGTAGTAAGTATTGCAAAAAAATATGTCGGCCGAGGGATGTTGTTCTTAGATTTGATTCAGGAGGGCAATTTGGGCTTAATCCGTGCTGCAGAAAAATTTGATCACGAAAGAGGATTCAAGTTTTCTACATACGCAACCTGGTGGATTAGACAGGCTATTACAAGAGCTATTGCAGATCAGGCCAGAACTATTCGTATCCCAGTTCATATGGTTGAAACTATTAACAAACTAAAAAAAGTTACCAGAAGATTAGCTCAAGAACTTTCAAGAAAACCAACCGAAGAAGAATTAGCAGCAGAGATGAATGTTTCTATTACTAAGTTAAGAGAAATAGTTAAGATTGCTCAAGAGCCTTTATCGTTGGAAACACCTATTGGTAAAGAGGAAGATTCAAGACTCGGTGATTTTATAGAAGATAAAGAAGCGGATGCTCCTATAAAAACAGTAGCGTCAGAACTGTTGCGTGAAGATTTAGCAGAAGTTTTATGTACGCTTTCACCTAGAGAACGTGATGTTTTGAGATTACGTTTTGGTATGGATGACGGACGCCAGAGAACATTAGAAGAAGTTGGACAATTATTTGGTGTTACTCGTGAGCGTATCAGACAGATTGAAGCAAAAGCTCTGAGAAAATTAAGACATCCTAACAGAAGCAAACGCTTAAGAGAATATGTTGAAAACTAAAAGATAGATAAAAACCCGGTTTTAATAAATCGGGTTTTTTCATACTGCTATTATATCTATCAAACCGCATGTGTTTTATTCTCTTGTTTAATGTATAATTTAAACAAGAGAAAAGAAAGGAAGCTTTTATGACAAATCTATCACCATTACAAATCGAGAGATTGAAATACCAGCCAAAACTACCATACTCTTTGGCAAACGGTATTAACCATCTTATTGCTCAAGAGGGTTCTGCTACAGAAGCTGTTGCAGATAAGGAAGCAATCAAGAATTTATTCAAGAATACATACGGCAAACCAACCGTAACATTCCAAACATCAACTGAATCAGTTTCAAGTCCTCAGAGAAATGTCGGTGTTATTTTATCAGGCGGTCAGGCTCCGGGCGGACACAACGTTATTGCAGGACTATATGATGCTCTAAAACAGGCTAATCCTAATAACAACTTATATGGTTTCTTAGGCGGCCCTGCCGGTATCATTGACGGAAAGTATGTAGAATTTAATGACGATTTTATCAATGACTATAGAAACACTGGCGGATTTGATATTATTGGTTCGGGCAGAACTAAACTTGAAACAGAAGACCAGTTCCAGAATGCTTTAGAAGTTTGCAAAAAATTGAATATTACAGCTGTTGTAATCATAGGCGGCGACGATTCTAATACAAACGCAGCACTTCTTGCAGAGTGGTTTGTTAAAAATAATGCAGGAATTCAGGTTATCGGCTGTCCTAAGACTATTGACGGCGATTTAAAGAACGAACAAATCGAAATCTCATTCGGATTTGATACTGCAACAAAAACTTATGCAGAACTTATCGGAAACATTGAACGTGACGCTAATTCTGCAAAGAAATACTGGCACTTTGTTAAGATTATGGGAAGAAGCGCTTCTCACGTAGCATTAGAAGCTGCTTTACAAACCCAGCCAAATATTACATTGATTTCAGAAGAAGTTGAAACAAAGAAAATGTCGCTTGCTTCAATCATTGATTATATGGTTGATATCATTGTAAAACGTGCTGATATGGGTAAGAATTTCGGTATTGCAGTTGTGCCGGAAGGGT
>CALUSJ010000049.1 GCA_944323405.1 Candidatus Gastranaerophilales bacterium | reverse complement strand
ACCCGTTT
This sequence comes from Candidatus Gastranaerophilales bacterium, assembly GCA_944323405.1. Taxonomy (GTDB): domain Bacteria; phylum Cyanobacteriota; class Vampirovibrionia; order Gastranaerophilales; family Gastranaerophilaceae; genus CAG-196. Next base: position 18,537 of record CALUSJ010000049.1, on the reverse strand, counting down.
TACAAGGTTATTGGTTACACCCACATATAAAGTACCGTTCTTTTTACTAAATAGAATATATACATAGTATTGTCTGTTATTCATAAATAAATAATATCAAAATGTAATAGTTAATAATCAGCTGGATTGCTTCGTCCTAATCGTCCTCGCAATGACACCACTTTGTTTGCTTATTAACTTATTAACCTATTCACTACTCACTACTCACCTAAACTCTAATATTTCTATATTTTAGATTAAAATGTAATAGTTATTAATCAGCTGGATTGCTTCGTCCTAATCGTCCTCGCAATGACACCACTTTGTTTGCTTATTAACTTATTAACATATTAACCTATTCACTACTCACTATTCACTACTCACTAGTCACTAGTCACTAGTCACCCTCAACCTCTAAACCCTAAAATGCTCCCTTCACCCCTCACCCTTCACTCTTCACCCCTTACTATTTACCCTAACTTGCAGATTTAATATTTAGATGATACAATACGTTTGAGTAAATTACTTAATTTGTAGGATTTGGGTAGAGGGATTACAACTTAGAATATAAGTATGTCAGTAAATAATATTGAAAGTTTGAATAAGCAGCAGGAAATAGTTCAAGAAGCAGAAGTTGATGGTATAGAAATTCTGGTGAACTTTGCACGTCAAGGTAAAATAGATCCTTGGAATATTGATATAGTAGAGATTACGGATAAGTATCTTATGCACCTGTTTCAGTCAAAAGCTCAAAATTTAAGATTAACGGGCAGGACGCTTCTTTTTGCAGCTATTCTTTTAAAGTTGAAATCAAATGTGCTTGAAGGTATCGATGTTCTGGATTTTGAACCTCAGCACGACGAAGATTTTAATTATGAAGATGATATGCCTCTGGATTATTCAGATGACGATTATATTCCAACAAACAATGTAATCTCGATTGATGAGGTTTTGCAACGGAGAACAAGTGTAAGGCTTAATCATAACAGAGTAGTTACTCTGAGGGATTTAATCCGTCAATTAGAATTCTATGAAATGCTTGACAAAAAGCAGTCGCTTAAAAATGCGCACGAGAGAGCCAAAAGAAGGGTGCAGAATTATGCCAGACTTACGCCCGAAGATATTATTAATCTGGCGCACGATGAATATATCGAAAACGGTGTGCAGCGTCTGAAAGCTAATTTATCAGAAATCTTGAACCGTCAGGATAAAATTGAGCTCAACGAGTTGACACTTCTTGGTATGGATAAGATTAGTGCATACATTTCTTTATTATTTTTGACAGTAGAAAGCGATTATGATTTAGAACAGGATGAATTTTATTCTGATTTGTATGTTGTTAGGCGGCCGGCGCAGGCTTCGACAGATGAATCCGATAATTTTGATAAAGAGGTAAGCTGAGAATGGAACAGTTAAAATCAAGGATAGAAGCTGTTCTGTTTGTAACAGCAAAAGTTCTTCAAATAAAAGACATCGCAGAAATTTTAGAGGAAGAGCCGGAAAAAGTTGAAGAGGCGCTTCTTGAGTTAATTATGGATTACGCATCACGTGACGGCGCTTTGGAAATAGATGACGAAAACGGCTATATCCTTCAGGTAAAACAAGAACATTTGGATATAGTAGAAAAGCTTTGCCCGGTTGAGTTGAAGCCGCCTGTGTTAAAAACGCTTACTGTGATAGCATTGAAAGAGCCTATACGCCAATCTTTATTAAAAGATTTAAGAGGGTCGAATGCGTATGAACATGTTCAGGAACTCTTAGAAAAAGGGCTTATTTCAAGACATAAAGATAAGAACGGCCGCTCATATAATATCAAGACGACACCAAAGTTTGCCGAGTATTTTAAATTGAAGGGCGATGTCAGGTCTCTTGTTAAGACTTTAAATATTGATAAAGGCGTAAAAGACGACGCTTAGTTTTTAGTTTAAGTTTATTTGCATTTACCGCTCAAAACCTTTGCTGCATATTGAACCAGAATAGCGAATTCCCATAGTATATGTCTGTGTTTGATATAATACAAGTCATATTCAAGTCTTTCTTCCGCAGATGGTTCGCATATGTTAACCTGCTGCCAGCCGCACCATCCAGGACGAACCCAGTTTCTGCATTCCCAGAATGGAATGCGGTCTTTGTTTTCGTAATAAACTTCTTCTCTTACAGGCCGAGGTCCAATGATACTCATATCACCTCTTAAAACATTTATCATTTGAGGAAGTTCGTCTATATGGAATTTCCTTAAAAGCTTGCAGAATGGCATAATCCTCTTATCGTCTGCGTGTATTTCATTCAAATCATCATCAAAATCTTCTTCAACTTTGTCTTGATACATTGTTCTGAATTTTATCATCTTAAATGGCTGGCCGAATTTGCCAATTCTTGTCTGAGTAAAGAATATAGGCCCTAAATCGGATAATTTTATTCCCAGCATTGCTATGATTGATAACGGAGATGTTAATATCAGGATTAAAATTGATGCAACTATATCGCAAAAGCGTTTTAGATTGGCGTAAATAAGAGCTTTTTTTCTTACGCAGTCATAAAAAAGCCAGTTTACTGTCATTTTTGACACAAGATATTTGTGAGTAATTTTTTCATAAAATTTTGGCATTCTCCAAACTTTTACACCTAAAGGTATTCCTTTGACCAGATCCGTAAGAATAACCGAATCCATTCTAGATTTGACTGCTATAATAACAATTTTGACATTGTTATCTTTTATAACGGCTTCAGAATCGCAAGTCAGGCCGAGTATAGGAATTGTAGAGTCTTCATCTTCAATTGTATTCATATTATCATCCAAAAACCCTACGACTTTCATCCCTAAATTCGGTTGTGACTGGATTTTTTCGGCAATAAGTTTACCATCCTGTCCGGCACCTACTATAAGAACATTTTTGGGTGTTTTTTTTAGTTTAGAAAATAGGCAGACTATGATTCTCCAGATTAGAATTAATGCAAATACGGAGATAGCATTTATTACCAGCAGGAAATATGTTACGGGGTTAAATTTTAGTATTAAAAATGCTATTGACATAATTATAGCAGTATTCGCTGCTGATTCAAAAAGAGAGGATATGCATTGGGCCGGTGATTCTGTAACACTATACAAACCCTTAAAAAACATTATCAAAATCATAACTGCCAAAAAACAAAATGTTATGGTAAACAGTTGTATTGCGCTGTTGGCAGGTAATGCAAAGATGCTCATTGTAGAAAATGCAATTAATAGAGCATCAACAACTGCAAATATGTACGTAGACTTTGATATGACTGGCATAAATCTCTCCTATAAACACTTTTTTCAATATTTTTATTATAGCATATTTATATTGAATACAAAAGAGTAAGAATATTTCCTCTGAACTTTCAAGAAAAAATGGGTTGAAAATTATTAAGTGTATTTTTAACCATTTTAAAAATCATCCTAAAGTATTACCATTTTTGACATACAACCCTCTTGAGAATGGATTAAGTGTATGGTATAATAATAGTAGAGGTAATAATAAAACCTTGAAGCGTAATTCGAAGTAAAAAATTCGGATGTGAAAACTGAACAAGGGTAAATAAGGATTAAGCGAGAGTTTCTCAATAATCCTGTAATCCAGCCAATACAGGCTGACCAAGTTATTTATCCTCGGAGTGTTATAGCCCCACACCACTCCTTAATAAAAAAGGTATCTGTTACTTAATTCAATAGGTGAGAGCAATGGATACGACAGTAATAGTACATAGACCCCAAGCAGAAAAGACGGCAACGAGTGCTGCCGGAATAGGTATCGCTATATGTCTTTTATTGTCGCAAAATCTGTTGATTTCAGCTAAAGATATTGGTGCAGAAAAGATAGCAAGTATCCCGGCAAGTATAAATTATGTGAAAGAAAGGCAAGAGTCGAAAGAATTTATATTTGAACAAAGTATTTTAGATAAATATGCAAATACAGAAATTGTAGAAGTTGAGAAAGGTGTTAAATATGTCAGAATGATAAAATATTACAAAAACAGGCCCGTCCGAATAAACGTAGTTGAACTGTCACAGAGTGTAAATGACAATTTGGTAATAGAGCCTTCGATTGCATCCGATACTTTGGCTAACCGTTCAAAGATTTCAACAATAGCACAAAGAGAAAATGCACTGGTTGCAATTAATGGAGGGTATTTTAAACCACAAACAGGGGTTCCGCTTGGAACATTGATGATAAATAAAAAGCTTTACACTGGACCTATTTATGACAGAGTGGCTATGGGGATTTTCGATAACGGATTTGATATGGCAAGGGTTAAATTGAATGCTAAAGTAGAAACTAATATAGGAGGGCTCAAAATTGATAATGTCAATCAACCTAGAATGTTGTCGGTGCATACAATTGTATATACGCCGGATTGGGGTACGACTACTCCATCTTGTCCAAAATATGGTATTCAGTTAGTTGTTGAGGATGGAAAGCTCACCCGTGTATCGTACGGGCGCAGCCAAATCCCTCCGAACGGTTATGTAATTGTTGGCTCCCAGAAGAATTTAAAACCTTTTATTAAAGCAAAGAGATTTAAGTTAGATTTACAAATTAACCCCGAATGGAATGATGTTAAGCATATTATAAGCGGCGGACCGTATTTAGTAAAAAACGGCGAGGTTTTTGTGGATATGACAGCGCAGAAGTTGGGTTCTGTTGGCGGTCGAAACCCAAGAACGGCAATAGGATATACAAAAGACAATAATCTTATAATGTTGACGGCAGATGGAAGAGAGGGTGCGTCAATTGGTTTAACATTAATGGAGCTTGCAAATCTTATGAAAGATTTGGGCTGTGTAAATGCAATGAATCTTGATGGAGGCGGTTCTACTGTTATGTATGTGAACGGCCAAGTTGTAAATAAACCGGCAGTGAGCGGAGGAATACCTCTTTCGCATACTCTGGTTGTAAAACAAGTTTCTTAATAGCGGTTATAATTTACCCTAGAGAGCAACCCGCCTTTGTGTCCGACAGAGGCGGGTTTGAGTATCTTCTTATGCTTCAGGTTATGCATTAGCGTTTTGGAATTCTTCGAATGTATTTTTTATGACTTCATATCCTTTGATTAAAGATTTGTAATCCACTTTTTCAGCTGCTGAATGCATATTGTAAACATCGGCAAGGCCTAAAAGTACAGGCATGAAAGTTTCTCCGCCGGCGTTTTTGTTATGGCAGTATATATGGGTTTCTGCTCCAGCATGAAAAGATGATATTTCATTTTTTATTCCGGCTCGTTCACAGGCTTTTGTATGAACTTTTTCTATTCTATCATCTTTAGCTCTTTCAAAAGGCAGTAAATGAACTTCAAATTCAATAGAAGCTTCTGCCAGGCCTTTGTATTTTTCGTTGAATTTATTTACTAATGATTCCATTAAGGTTTTTAGTTCGGTTTCCTTTTCTACACTTGCGCTTCTGATTGAATAAGAAGCCATTCCCAAAGTATTTATTATATTGGTGGAGGTTTTTTTCATAATTTCTGTAATATAATCGTTTGTTTTTATTCCTTTTTCAACGATTGATGCGACTGAGTTTTGGATTCCTCCTGCGACAAGAGCGCCGATATTGCAAGAAGTAATAACACCTGTTTCGTCGGAATAGAAAGCGCCTTGGGGGAATTCTGCAATGAGTTCTGCAATAAGTTTTGCCGCATTAAGTCTTGTTTTATCTCCGATATCTATTCCAGAGTGTCCGCCTTTTAGAGCTTTAACTACGATTTTTGCATTTGTGTAGCTTGCACCTGAAATCTGTAGCTGGCCGAGTTTATCAGCATCACAAACCAGAATATGTTTAGATTTTATATTATTGAATTCAACATGTTCAACTCCGCTCATTCCAGATTCTTCATCACGAGTGAAAGTTATTTCCAAACCCCCGTGTTTGAGTTCAGGATTTTGGCTTAATTCTTTTGCAAGCATAAGAGCACAGGCGACTCCGGCTTTATCGTCAGCGCCGAGTGTTCTGCCTTCAGCCTTTATAAAATCACCATCAAGATAAACATTTACAGGACTGTCATCTCCTACAACATCCATATGTGAAGATAGCATTATGGGCTCTTTTGAACCATCAGTTGCTGGTATATTAATATAAATATTGCCGTAATTGTCTTTTCTGCCGTCAATTTTGTTTTTCTTGCAAAACTCAAGAATCCATTCAATAACTTTTTCTTCTTTTAAAGAAGGAGATGGAATTGAAGCTAAATTACAAAAAATATCCAAAACTTCGTTTTCTTTTCTCAATTTATCTAAGCTCATACTGGCGCCCCCTTTTTATAAACTATAAGTTAGTATTTATCAGAAATAGTATAAAACTAACATATTTCAAAATAAACCATTCAAAATTTTTTAATGAAATTTTTGAGATTTTTATGCTAAAATACCTTTATGGAAAAAGTTTTTGTTATTTTTAATACAGCTTGTATAGGGGATATGCTGGTAACTAATACTCTTGTACAAAACCTGAAGAGCTATTATCCAGAATCGAAAGTTGTTTTTGTATGTGATACTCCTTATGTTGATGTTGCAGTCTATCAGGATGGCGTAGATGAAGTTTTTGCTTTTGATAAGCATAAAGACAAGACTTTTAAAGGAATTTTGAAATTTGTCAAAGCTTTTCCATATAAAAATCCTTATGCAGCTTTTGTAACATATGCAAATGAAAGAAATCTTTTTATATCCAGACTTTTAGGTGCAAAACATATAATTTCTCATAATAAAAGTTTTATTTGGCATACAAAAGAGCCTTTTAAGTTAAAAGAATATGTGCATATGAAAGATAAATGGGGCGGTATGATAGAGGCTTTAGTCGGTGAGCATAAAAACTTACCCATAAAATATTGTCCGCCAATGAAAGATACAGCTGTTGTAAATATGGTGAAAACACTTAAGAATCCAGTGGTTCTTTGCACGACTAGTAACTTTTATAAAAAAGATATGGGAGTAAATGATTGTATAGAGCTTATAAGGCTTATGAAAAGCGAAGGCTTAACTCCGATTTTAACTGGAGCGGGTAAAGTTGCAGAGACATTCAGTCATAATTTGAAAAAAGCAGGATGTTTTGATTATGTGGATTTAGTTGGGTGTACGGATTTTCCTGAGCTTGCAAATATTTTGAAAATCTGCGGGAGATGCATTACGGTAGATACAGGAACCTTGCATTTTGCAAATGCTCTTCAAGTCCCGGTTGTTGGAATTTTTTATGCCGGATACAATGATATGTGGGCATCAGATGAGACATTATATCCAGCAAAAACTCTTGTTGGAAGAGAGATTTCGCCAAATGATATTATGAGAGCCTATAAGGAATTAAATAATGAAGTTTGTTCAATATTTTGACGGGCATATTGTAATAAATCTTTTTGGGTTGCTAATTAGAATAAAAAAGAGCGCTAAACCTAAAGTAATAACTGTTAAAGAGTGCGGTATTCGTAAGAGTTCTTCTATTAAGCAGGATGGTGAAGGTGCAGTTATTGTCTCTCTTACAAGTTTTCCTGAGAGGATAAATACAGTTATAAAAACTATAAAAACTCTTCTTGTCCAAACAATGAAACCAGATGCGGTTATTCTTTGGCTTGCGCCGGAACAGTTTCCAGAAGGCGAAAAGGATTTACCCCCAGAGCTTTTGGATTTAAGAGAATTTGGGCTTACGATTGACTGGTATAAAGATATTCGTTCGTATAAAAAAATTATTCCAACGCTAAAGAAATATCCAAAAGCGGTTATCATTACGACGGATGATGATATATATTATGCGCCGGATACAGTTGAAACACTTTATAAATCATATTTAGAGCATAAAGATGAAGTACAGGCTAACAGATGTGATGTTTTAAGAGTTGAAGATGGAAAAATTCTCTGGGCAAAGACAAGAGAATTATTTCTTGACAAAAACAGAGGAACGGCAAGTTTTAAGAATCGTTTGACAGGTTATGGAGCTGTTCTTTATCCTCCGAATTGTTTCTATAAAGATATATGTAATGAAGAGCTTATAAAAAGACTCCTGCCTACTCACGATGATGTTTGGCTCTGGGCAATGACAATTTTGAACGGGTATAAAACACGTTTAGTTAAAGGGTATTCAGAATCGATAGACTATATTGAAGCTTCTCAGCAATACGGGCTTTGCAAAATAAATAAAAAAGGAATCGGAATGTCTTTGGAAGAGGCGTATGAGATTATACTTAAACAGTATCCTGAAATTTTAAAAATTCTGGAGGAAGAATGATTTTGAAGTCTTTGTTCTGTCAAATTATTAATTCTATTGTCAAAATATTTCTGGAGATTTTTGTTTTTGATAGAAAAATCAGAAGGATTTTGAAAGGAAATTGGGCAAAATTCTATTTAAGAAAGTATGTGAATAAAGGGTGTCGTTTAAATATCTGCCAGCCTTTATCGAATTCTATAAAAAATCAGAATAAATCTTTCATCTGGCAGTATTGGGAAAGTGAAGATGGATTTATACCGCCTCTGGTTCAAGCTTGTCTTAACAGTGTTGAAAAATATAAAGGAAATCGTGAACGGATTTTATTAACCCCGCAAAATGTTAGAGATTATGTCGAAATCCCAGAAATTTTTTGGGAACTAAAAGAGAAAGGGATTATCAAGACAGCGTTTTTTTCTGATATTTTAAGAACTTGTCTTTTAATCCAACACGGCGGTGTTTGGGCTGATGCCACTGTTTTATTGACGGAAGAGCTGCCGGATTTTATTACAAATGCGGATTTGTTTGTATTTCAGAACGATTTAAAGATTGATCTTGACGGGCTTAATATGGCGAGTTATTTTATTTCGGCAAAGCCTGATAATATCATACTGAAAGAGACTCTCAAATCTCTTGAATATTATTGGAAAGAAAACAGATTTCTTGTTAACTATTTTACGTTTCTACACACATTTACGATGGTTACTCAAAAGAATAAAGAACTTTTTTCTAAAGTTCCATTTTTTAGTTTTCTTCCTGTCCAGCAGTTTCAGGGCGAGCTTTTAAACCCTTATTCAAAGGAAAGGTGGGAAGAGTTAAAAAAAATGAGCGGTGTGCATAAACTTACCCATAAACAGTCGGTGTTAACCAAAGAAAAGAGTTTTAATACAGAAGGAACATTCTACGAATTTGTTATAAAGGAGTTTTGCGAATGAATATAAATATAGCTTATGCGCCTGATGATAAGTATATAAATCAAACAATTGTGTCTATGCAGAGCGTTTTAGAACATAATCAAAACGTAGAATTTATTATTATGTATTCTAAGCTTGCTAATGAAAATATAGAGAAATTAAAACAGGCCGGAGGTAAATTAAGACTTCTGAAGATGGATGAGTTAGATTTTTCAAACTTAACGCTTTCTCACTGGGTTACGATTCAAGCCTGGTTTAGGATTAAGCTGGCTGACATGTGTCCTGATTTAGATAAAATCCTTTATCTTGATTGTGATACCCTTGTGAGAGGGAATTTAGACGAACTTTTTTCTCTTAATCTGGAAGGAAAATACTTTGCAGGAGTTAAAGATGTCTGGGGCGTAGATAAATATGTAAAGAGGCTTGGTATGAAAAGCCCTGTTTATGTGAATTCTGGCATGCTTTTATTTAATTGTGATTTCTGTCGAAAGGAAAAGTTTTTTGATAAAATTATAGATTTTGCAAAGAGCAATGAGAAAATTATTGAATTTTGTGATCAGGATTCAATAAACAAAATTGCTGATGAAAAGAAGCTTGTACTCAATCCAAAATATAACTACATGGATACTTGGTGGAGAGGCGGGTATTATGAGTTTGAAGGAAAAGAGGAAGAAGAATATTTAAACGCAGCTAAAAACCCGATAATTGTTCATTTGACAGGCCCGAAGCCGGCTTTTAAAGGCTGCGGAAATAGATTTAAAGATGAATGGTGGGAATATGCAAAGCATACTCTAATTTATGATGAATTAAAAAACGATTATGAAAATTCTAAAATCCCAACAAAAAAAGTCTCTTTTTGGAGCAGATTGTTTTCAATAAAAAACGAATACAGCGGTAAAACTAAAACAAAACTACTTACTATTTTAGGCTTGAACATAAGGCTTTGTTCAAAAAAAAGTAAATAAAATCAACCAAACAAATGATGGTAAGCATGCCTACATGCTGTAAAGTATTAGAGGTACTAATAGTATCATTTTGGACGAGGTAGGTAAATTGAAGAAATATAAGTTCAGGCTGCAGGTTGTGCTTGATATGCGCGAGCGGGAGCTTGAAGCAAGGCAGATGGAAATGGCCAAAATAGTTGCAGCTCTCAATCAGCAGCAAGAGAAACTTCAGGGTATCTTAACCGCCCAAGATACAAATACCAGAGACTTAGAAGCTTTATCTTCAGCGTCTGAACTCGATATTGGACAAATGGAAGCAAGAAGGGTTTTTGGTATAAAGCTTGCAAACGACGCTAAAAATCAGGAGAGGATTATTAATAATACAAAAGCAATTCTCGAAAGAAAAAAGCAAGAGGTTAAAGAAGCGCATCAGAAAGTTGAAATCCTAAAAAAACTCAAAGAAAAGCAGGAAAAAGAATTCTATAAAGAATTTCTGCACTTGGAAATGAAAGAAATCGACGACATAACATCAGCAAGGTTTAAAGTAGTATGATACAAAATCTATTCAACAGCATAAATAATAATATTCAGGAAAAAACTCCGGCTATCGGTTCTAATTTTGCTGAAAATGATACAAAAGTCGATTTTCAGAAGCTTTTTGAGAAACAAAACAATATTCAATCCGATAAAAATAATACAGAGGCTGAGATAGAAACTGATGTGGAAAATGCTTCGGCGAATTCAGACATCAAGCCTTTGGATAAAGAAAACAAAGCGGATGATAAGAATAATAAGCTCCTTTTTAGAAACAAAGAAGAAGGTTCAGAAGAAGCAATAGAGCCGGACGAAACTTTTGCAGGAGGCATTTTGTATGATATTAAAGAGCTTATAGCATATATAAATGCCCAAAACGGTGAACAAACAGTTGAAGCAGACGATGAAATCATTAACGATTTAGATTTAGTATCGTTACAAGAAACGGAAACAACGGAAGAAACCGATGAAACATTAGATGCAGATGCGATTACAAAAAAACTTATCTATCTCGAAGATGAGGATGGCGAGGAAGATAAAAAAGATACAGAAAATAAGCAGACCGACGGTGAGGTAGAAACTGATGCTGAAGTAAAAGAAGTTCCTGCCGATATTGAGACTTTGCAAAAGGTTTTGAACACTGAAAATATTGATAATTTATTGAAAACAGCAGAAGTAACGACAGACGAAGTTCAGGAAACAGTTGAACTCCAAGCCTCTGTTGAAACTCAGACAAAAGAAACAGAAACTGTAAGTGAGAGTGATAGTATTCTTGAAGATATTATTGATGAAGAGCAGATTAAAGAATTAAATATTGAATCAATAGAAACAGAAACCGATAGCGGTGCACAGAGTGATTTAATGCATCAGGAAACCGCCGAAGAACACGGCGTAAAGGTTATGCTCCAGACTGACGGTGATTTTGCAGATGCACAATTAAATGTAAAACAGACCGTAAACACACAAGGTGTAAAACCGAATACGCAGGTTTTGGAAGCTAATCCGAATAAAATTATAGAGCAGATTACAAAGCAGATGGAGAGTATGCAGAGCGGTTCAAGAGTTAATATTGTATTAAATCCTGAATCTCTGGGTAAAGTTTCTGTGCAGCTTATAAATACGCCGGAAGGATTATCTGCACAGTTTACAGTAGCAACGCAGGAAGCCAGAAATCTTATTATGAAAGGCCTTGACGGGCTTAAGGAAAGTTTAATTTCACACGGGGTAAGTGTAGACAATGTGTCAGTGAAACTTAATGACACACAGGAGAGCGAATACAACGCAGATTGGACAGAACAGGAAGGTTCAAGAGGCGGGAATAAAGAACAAGGCTCTCAGAGGGGGCAAAAAAATAAACAAGAATTCGAGCAGATGATGGCTTTTGCCCAGAATGACGAAATTTAGCGGGAGGAAGGAATAATGAGCGTTATATCAAACGAAATAACAACAATGCAGAACCAGACAGCATTTAACCAGACCGAAGTCGGACGCACAACAAGCACAAATACGGACGACAGTAATATGTTTTTAACCCTGATGCTCCAGCAGCTTCAGAATCAGGATCCGACTCAGCCTACTGACAATACTGAATGGCTTGCTCAATTAGCACAATATTCAACCTTAGAGCAGATGACTCAAATGAATGAAGGTTTTGAAGATTGTATGAGCTATCTTTCAGCCTTATATTCAGATATTGCGGCAAATGCTGAAATTAACCAGACACTTTCTATGATAGGAAAAGAGGTTACAGTTAAAATCCCTGCCGAAAAAGAAGGCGAAAAGGATACTATTATTACTGGCAAAGTTGATGAGGCAAGTTTTGAAGAAGGAACCGGCCAGGTTAAGGTAAACGGCGAATATTATTCTATTGCAAATATTGTTTCAATCCGTGAGCCCGGTGCAAGTTCAGAAACTACAACAACAGCAAATAACACTACAAGCAGTACAAAATAGCAAAACGAGACGAGAGAGAGGAGAAAATCAATGTCACAAGCATTACACACGTCCAGCACAGGTATAAATGCAGGCCAGCAGCAGATTAACGTAATTGCAAATAACGTTGCAAACATTAATACGACTGCTTTTAAGGCTGCCAATATGACCTTTGAAACCCTATATTCAAAAAATATTTCATACGGAAGCGCTGCAACTAAAGAAGGCGGCGGTACAAACCCCAAACAAATCGGTCTTGGTGTTAAAGTAGGCGGTATTACCAGAAACTTTACATCAGGTGATTTTGTAAGTACAGGACGTGATATGGACTTGATGATTTCAGGTAATGGTTTCTTTGTTGTTCAGGATGCAGAAGGGAAATTATACTATACTCGTGACGGTGTTTTTTCTACCGACTCGGAAGGTAATGTTGTTACTCAATCAGGAATGAAGGTTGTGGCTGCTCAGAATCCTTATTCTAATTCAAGTTCAGGTGAAACCGTGCAGGTTCCTAAAAACCTGAGAGCCGAAGTAGTTGGTGATCCCGGCTTAGCAGGAAAAACAATAAGCCAGCTAAACAATGCAAGTATTACAGTGGGTACAGTTACGGTTAAAGTCGGCGATGATGAATATGAGCTCAATGTCGGCGGGCCTGATGAACCTGACCCAACAGTGCAGTCTATAATTGATTCATTTAACCAGACTCTCGATGCTACGGGTGTAACATTTAGTATAACTGCTGATGGCAGGATTGAATACACTGGTGATATTGAATTTGTTGATGCGGAAAGTAATTTTGTAGGCCAGACAGGTATAAGTAACACAAACCCGTCAAAACAGATTAATCAAATAGCAAACCTGTCAGAGATGGTTAACTACAATGACAACAATACAATTACATTAATGTCAACAACAGTTGATGAAAATGGTATTATTGCCGCAACTTATAGTGATGGCTCAATTCTAACCCAGTATGTAGATGACACTTATTCTGTACACTGGAAATATACGACTTCTCAAGGTGTAACAATCAGGGGCGATGATGTTCACGCAGAAGGCTCTTCTATCGACAATTCAAACTTTGTAATTGAGCTTGCAACAATGGTAAACGAAGAAGGTCTTGTGTCAGTAAATAATAACCTTTGGGAATGGGGCGCAGACGTAGGCGAAGTCTACTATGGTATGGCAGGCGAAGTCTCGTTCGGCTCAATCGAATCAGGAGGATATGAAGGTTCAAACGTTGATATTGCTGCTGAATTATCCAACATGATTATGGCTCAAAGAATGATTCAGATGAACTCACGGGTATTTTCAACCGCAAGCAGTGTAATGGAAACTCTCGCATATCTAGGGCAGTAGCAGAAGTAGTTTAGGAGTTTAGTGGTTGAGAAGAAGTTAAAAAATATATTTTATAAATGAATTAAATTTAAATTCCTATAAACTTCTAAATCTCTAAACTCCTCTACTAAAAAAGGCATGCCTTTTTTGAAAAAAAATTTCAAAAATCTTGTCAAATTCTTAACAAAAACACGAAAACTTTACAAAACTTAACAAACGGTACATGGCCGAAATCCATGTGATTCATGGGTTTCGGCATGATTGAAGAAAGGAGGAAAGTTGTTACAAATAAAGAGTTGTACAGGTCATGTTTTCTATTATATAATACAGTAGAGGGTTGAGGGGAAATGTTGATACCATCACAAATTTGGGGAGAAGGTTTTGAAGTTGACCCTAAGCTAGTAAAAGCAAACCTTCAGACAATCAAGAGTAATATCGCACATTCTAAAGTTAAAATAGTAGCAGTAACCAAGTATTTCGGACTTGAAGGGATAAAAGCGGGATACGAAGCAGGGCTGAGGGATTTTGGAGAATCAAGAGCGATTGATGCTATTCATAAAATAGAGGAGCTCCCGAAAGAAATTAGACAGAATTCCGTATTTCACTTTGTCGGGCATCTCCAGAGCAACAAAGCAGCAAAAGTTGTTAAGTACTTTGATGTAATTCATTCGGTTGATTCTTTGAAGATAGCTCGTATAATTTCCGAGGAAGCCTGCCGGTTGAATAAGAGAGAGAAGATTTTATTGCAGGTAAATAATGCAGGAGAGGAACAGAAGTCTGGTTACGATAAAGAGTCTTTGAGAGATGATTTGGGAGAAATTCTTAAGCTTGAAGGGGTTGATGTTTTGGGTTTGATGAACATTGCGCCTTTGGGGGCGGATAAGGAAACTCTTCATAGGTTATTCAAAGATATAAAGGATTTCAGAGATAGTTTAGAAGAAGAGTTTAAGATTCAGCTTCCAGAATTATCAATGGGAATGAGTGATGATTATGAAATAGCGCTAAAAGAAGGCGCAACAATTATCAGAATAGGCAGAAAGTTATTTATTAAGTAGAAATATAAATTGGAGGAGAAATGGCATTATCAGAAGGATTAAAAGGATTTGTGAACTTTTTCACAAGAAGTTTTAATGAAGGAAACGATGAAGACGCTTTCATGGATTTGGTAGAACGTGACGGCGATTATGATACAGATGGAACTTTGGCATTAGATACAATGTATGGAACGAGAGTTAAACCTGAGCGTTCCTATGAGCGTGAATCAAAAGTTGTTTCTCATCCAAATTCTTATAAATCAGGCGAAGTTACTGTAATCGAACCTCGTTCTTTTTCTGAATCAGCTCAGATTGTAAAAAAACTTATTGATAAAAAGACTGTTATTCTTCATCTTGATTTGCTAGATAAAGAGCAGTCTCAAAGAACAATTGATTTTATCTGCGGTGCTTCTCATGCACTAAATGGTACGGCTCAAAAAATCAGTGATATGGTATTCATTTTCACTCCGAGCAATGTATCTTTATCAGTAGAGAATGGTGCAATGCAGAGCAAGTTCTCTGAATCTCTGTGGAATAAGCCGCTGTAGGGAGGTTTATAAGTTTAGAAGTTGAGGAGTTTAGGAGAAGCTAAAAGATTAAATTTTTTCTCAACTTATAAACCACTAAACTTCTAAACTAAACTCGAAGTATGAAAGTTAAATAATATATTGATTTGTGATAGTTGGATTTTCAGGGTGCTTTAGCACCCTTTTATTTTTTATAATTTAACATTCTGTCACAAATTGTTGATATGGAAAAATATTTAATATATTCTAATGACTGTGGCAGATTATTTGGGAATTTTAAATGGAAAAAGGTTTTGTGGAAAACGGTTTTATTATAGATTTGAGTAACGCTAAAAATACGACTCAGCTTGTATTTGAACTAAGTTCTATAATGGAACATCCTGACGTAAAAGGCAAGAGAATATGTTTAAAGCTTGGCAGTATGGACTTAAAGCAGTCCCAATTGTTGAGCATAAAGGCATTGATTGAGTCAATGGAAGCAACAATTGCTTTTATTGATACTAAGTCTGAGCAGACGGAGGCTTCGGCTGTCAGCTTGGGTATAATTGTTTCAGAAATAACGAAAGAATCGGTTCCTACGCTTACTGCGTCGTCGGAGACAGTGTCTATGGATGCAGAGCCTGTTGCTGTGAAGGAAGAAGAAAACGAGGATGAGAGTAAAACCATAGAGGTTACGGCAGAAACGGAAGAAAGATATAGTCCTATAGAAACAGCGGATGGGATAGAAGATACTTATGAAGAAGAGACTACTCAGGAGCTTTCGGAAGTAATTCCGGCGGAGAGTTTCAATAATGATTTTGAATCACTGGCTTTGAACGAAGGAATTTTAAAAACAGAAGATGCGAGCAAGTATATTTTGCTAGATACAGGCGATGTTTTACCAAAAGGTGTGGAAGAAAATACTATAGATACTGAGTCTCTTCCTACTTTGTATATAAACCAAACATTGCGTTCAGGTCAGACTGTTAGTTATGAAGGGAATATATTAATAATAGGTGATGCACATCCTGGGAGTGAAATTGTTGCAACGGGTGATATTACAGTATGGGGTATATTAGGCGGCATAGCTCACGCTGGTTCTATGGGTAATATTACAGCAAAAGTCAGAGCGCTAAAACTCAACGCAATTCAACTGAGAATTGCAGGTTTGTATGCAAGACGCAATGATACTCTGAATGTTCCTTATGTTCAAAAAACAAATGAGTTTACACCAGAAGAAGCTCAAATAGAAGATGGTAAAATAGTTATTTATAAAAAGTTAAGGAGAGATTAATGACTGGTCGAGTAATAGTAATTACATCCGGCAAAGGCGGAGTAGGAAAAACGACAACAAGCGCAAATATTGGTACTGCTCTTGCAAAAGATGGTTATAAGGTAGTTCTTATAGATACGGATTTAGGGTTAAGAAACTTAGACCTGTTGTTGGGTCTTGAGAACAGAATTGTGTATACAATTGTTGACGTTATAGAAGAGCGCTGCAAATTGAAACAGGCTCTTGTTAAAGATAAAAAGAACCCTAATTTATCGCTTCTTGCAGCAGCACAGACAAGAGATAAAACAGCGGTTACGGCGGAGCAATTGAAAGAAATCTGTGATACTTTGAAAGAAGAAAACGATTTCGTGCTTGTTGACTGTCCTGCGGGTATTGAACAAGGATTCCAGAATGCTGTAGCTGGTGCAAGCGAAGCAATTGTTGTTACAACACCTGAGATGTCAGCTATACGTGATGCGGATAGAATTATAGGGCTTTTAGAAGCGAAGGAAGAAATTACCAGCTACAAACTTCTTCTTAACAGAGTTCGTCCGAGCTTGATTAAATCAAATGAGATGATGAGCGTGGATGATGTAGTGGAAATTCTTTCTTGCCCGCTTATTGGTATAATTCCAGAAGATACGGGGATTATTACTTCCACGAATAAGGGCGAGCCTATCGTTAATGATGAGGATGCTCTTGCTGGAAAGGCATATAGAAATGTAGCGCTCCGTATTTTAGGCGAAGAAGTTCCGTTCTTGGATTTGGATGAACCGAAGGGATTTATGGCAAAGATTAAGAATGCATTTTCTAAATTGAAAGTGAAGGTGTAGGATGGGAATTCTTACCGATTTATATAATACAGTGGCTAAATTCTTCCGCCCGCAAGAAGAATCGGATGATGCTTCCAAATCTGTTGCAACAAATAGGCTAAAGCTTGTTTTAATGCAAGATAGAACTAATCTTACTCCAAAGATTCTTGAGCAGATGAGGGGTGAATTAATTGATTTGCTCTCACGTTATGTTGAGATGGATAAAGAGCTTCTTGAGTTGAACTTTGAACAGGAAGGCGATCAGGTTGCGTTAATGCTTTCAATTCCTGTAATCAGAGCTAAGGATGAAGAAGAAATTGAGGCAGCTTTGAATTCTGAAAAAGAATTAGAAATAGAAGAAACTTCTGTAGAACCGGCAGAAGAGGTTTGTGAAGCTTCTGAGAATATGGTGGAGACAGGGGAAGATAATTCTCAAACGGTTTCTGCTCCAGAAGAGTTTAGAGATGGTAATGCTAATCCTGTAGAAGAACAGCATCAAGTAGAAGCATAGGGATTACTGGCGGCCTGTTTTAGGGTATTTGTATGGTAGCGGTGGAGAATGTTTTCAGCGCATCAGCTTGGTGTATTTTTTTGTGCTGCGCTTGCTTCTTGAATCCACCTAAGGGCAAATGTAAATTTTTGTAACGTTTGCTGCAGAAAAGTGTTATAAAAAATATCCAATGTGGCATTAATAAAGTATAATACTAAAAGGATATAGTATACGATGTCGTCGAATTTCAAAGAGCTTTATACAAGGAAAGGAATGTATATTTGCCTCAAACCCGCTTGTAGTAATGCTTTCGGGGGGGGGGGGTAACTCTATATACCTGCTCTGACGAGCATTCCAAAGATAAACTATCATCAACTTCCCCTAAACTCCTCAACTCCTCAACCCCTAAACTTTTCTCAGCCCCCTCCCTAGCTAGGGAGCGGATTTGCGGACGGACGAGGGGTAAATATATAGTCCGGGTAGCGAGCAGACGTAGCCGGCAAGGCCGTATAGGCCTGAAGGCGAAGCTCTGGGAGCGTGAAGCAAATCCAAGACAGGGCCGGGGTGGGTGGAC
>CALUSJ010000048.1 GCA_944323405.1 Candidatus Gastranaerophilales bacterium | reverse complement strand
AAAGTTCAATATTAAAAGAAGCAATAGTATTATGACGAAAAAAGATGAAATATTTTTCTTAAAAGATATTCAAAATTCACTTAGTAAAATTTTTAAATACACAGAAGGTATGTGCTATGAAGATTTTGTTAAAGATGATAAAACAAAAGATGCAGTGGAAAGAAATTTTGAGATTATAGGTGAAGCTGTTAAACATTTATCGGAAGATTTTAGAAATGAGCATTTTCATATACCATTTAAGCAAATTGCGGGTATGCGGGATAAGTTGATTCATGATTATTTTGGAATTGATTATGAAATAGTTTGGAAAACTATAACAACTAAATTACCACAATTTGAGCTGGATATACTGGAATTAATTCGCAAAGAACTATAAAACAGATGAAGCTATTGCAGTAGACGACCGTATCAAAGTTAGAATGGCAGAAGCTCAAGAAGCTCTCGGCTATTGCTGCAAAGACGGCGTTTGCGCTTGCAGTTTGTAAAAACATATAGTGAAAAAAGAGAGGGGGACTTTTTAGCCCCCTCTTTTTTCTTGCATAAAAATATGCTATAATACGCTTAGCTTATAGAAAAACAAAGTTTATTCAATTGTAAAAACAAAGAAAATAACCTCAATTTTTACTGTACCAAAAATTAAAATCTTAATAAAAAGGAGTCTTTATGAATGAATTAACAATTATTAAAAACCTTATTTATGAAATAAGAGGGCAGAAAGTCATGATTGACAGAGATTTAGCAGAGCTATACGGGGTTGAAACCAAAAAGTTGAATCAAGCTGTTAAACGTAATATAAAGAGATTCCCAGAGGATTTTATGTTTCAACTCACTGATGAAGAGCAAAAGGAACTGGTCACAAATTGTGACCACCTCAAAAATTTAAAATACAGCTATCAAAATGCCTATGCTTTTACTGAGCATGGTGTCACTATGCTTGCAAGCGTTCTAAACAGTGATAAAGCCATAGAAATAAATGTACAAATTGTAAGAGCTTTTGTTCAATTAAGGCAATTTATCCTTGAACATAAAGACCTTACAAAACGATTTCAGGAATTGGAACAATATTTTATTAACTATTGCAAGGACAACGAAGCCGATAAACAAAGGATTTATGAAGCTTTAGACTTACTAATGGAAAGAACAAAACCAACCAAGATAGGATTTAAGGCGGATTAATTGCTATAATTCAGAAACAAAAAAGAAAGACAAGGCAAAGTTGAAAAAATTTTATTTCTTAAAACAATTTTACCAATGAATTTTTTATTAAACTTTTAAATTTTTCATCAATTGCATTCAAATCAATAACATCTACTTCATACGGGAAAGTAGAATCACTAAATTCCATCAAAATTTTACCAAGAATATCAGCAGAAAGCGTTTCTTTTTTGTCTGAAATTATCCCATTTTTCAAGATTTGAACGCAAAATGCCCATTTTATTTGCATGACGTATCATTTCATTGAATGTCATGCCATCGATATTTTCAAACACAAATGCTCCGCTTGATAAATATCGTTTAATCATTTTGAGTGATATTGAATAAGTATATTCAAATCTTTGAATCATAGAATCACGGGTAATTAAATTTGTTTTATCACAGTTATAAATTTTGATTACCTCAAATAAGCTTGCAAGTGCTTTTTCAAATGATGTTAAGTCAATAATTTCTATAGATTAATACTAGCACATATTATTTAGTTTCTCTACTTGTTAGCTCGTAAGATATCGCATCCTACTTTATATGTATAAGCAGTATTTGCCTTGTATTTTATCAATTAATGAAGTAGAATATTATGGTATGGATAAGAAAAAAATTTTATTAACTATCATCATTGCGGGAATTTTAGCTTTTATATCAGCTTTTATATTTTTAAGAACAGATAAGCCTGTACTTAAACAGGATGCGGTTAGGCAAGAACCAGCAGAGCCTAAAATAGAGCAGCCGCAGGAAGAAAAAGCCGAAGAAAAAGCCGAAGAAAAAATTGAAAAACCTTCTTCTCAGAAAATATCTGAATCAAAAAAAATTACCCCTCAGAAACAAATAAAGAAAAATAAAATTACTGATAAAAAGAACCAAGCGGCTGTTACTCCTATAAAAACAGAACCGTTACCCCGATTAGAAGTAAAGATTGAAGAAAACAAGCCAGAAGAAATTAATCCAAAAGATTTCGTTGTACCTTTAAAATACACATCAAAAAATACATATAAATACATCTATACTCCTGCTGGTTATAAAAATAAATAATCCAAGCTTCAAATTTATACAACTAAAATTACTATATATAAAGGATTTCAAAGAAGTTCAAATATAGTTTAATATAAAAGGATAGTTATAATTGGAGATAATTGTATGGATATATTTGCAGTCATAGGCCTGTTTTTTGGTATAACAATGATATTAATCGGGCAGGCAATGGAAGGCGGAAATATTGCGCAGCTATTACAGATAACGGCGGCCTTCATTGTATTAGGCGGTACAACTGGTGCTGTAATATTGAGTTTCCCTCCTAAGACGCTTTTATCTGCGATAAAAATGCTTAAGAATGTTTTCATGCCTCCAAAATCAGATTTTAATGCTCTTATAACAGAAATCGGTGGATTTGCAACAAAAGCTAGAAAAGAAGGGATTATTTCTCTTGAAAAAGAGGCCTACAATGCTTCAGATTCTCTTTTAACCTTAGGTCTTGGCGCCGTAGCTGACGGTACAGATCCTACACTTGTAAGAGAGATGTTGGAAAACCAGATTGAACAGCAGGAAAACTATGTTAATAATGCTGCAAAAGTTTTTGAATCATTCGGCGGTTATTCTCCGACATTAGGTATCATAGGTGCTGTTATGGGCTTAATTCAGGTTATGCAGAACCTTTCAGACCCATCTAAGCTTGGTGCTGGTATTGCGGTTGCCTTCGTTGCAACTATTTATGGTCTATTTGCAGCAAACCTTGTTATGATTCCTATTAGTACCCGAATCAAGTTTATATTCCAAGATGTATTCTTATATAAAAACATGATACTTGAAGGCGTTTTATCGATTCAGGCAGGAGAAAGCCCTGTTTTAATCGAAAGAAAACTTCGTTCATTCATTCTCGAACAAGAAGGAAACAAGGAAGAACACGCTAATGGCTAGAAAACCTAAACACCCGGAACACGAAAACTTAGAAAGATGGCTGGTTTCGTACTCTGATTTTATTACTCTTTTATTTGCGACATTTGTTGTTTTGTATGCCCTTGCTCAAGTTGATGCAACAGATTTTGCAAAATTAGAAGAATCTTTAAAAAACGCATTCAGTCAGGGAGCTATGTTTGACGGGCAGCCAGCTGTTCTAGATGGCAGCGATTCTTTATTTGACCAGCAGCAAGCAAATTCATTTATCCCGAGTCTTATGCTGGAATACATAAGCCCTAAGTATGAAGAAGAATCGTTTAAAGAAATAGAAGAAGAGATTATGCAGCTCAAAGAAGCAGGTGAGCTTGAAGGAATATCTTCTAAAATTACAGATAAAGGGCTGCTTCTTACATTTGATGACAAATATCTTTTTGCACCAGCTTCTGCCTATTTGGATTCAAGCGCAAGAAAGCTTTTGGACAAAGTTGGAGTACTTATTTGCAAAAAATTTGTTCTTCATTCTATGCGTATTGAAGGTCACACAGACAGCGATCCTATTAGAACTGAAAAATACCCGTCTAACTGGGAATTATCTTCTGCCAGAGCTTCGTCTGTAGTAAGATATATGATAGACAGGTTTAAATTTTCACCGTCATTATTTTCCGCAATCGGTTATGCTGACACAAGACCGCTTGAAACAGCAATCTCGCCAAAAGATCCGGCAAACAGAAGAGTCGAGATATTGGTTATGAAAAATAAGTACAGAAGACAATTTGAGACAAGGAACGATAATACAATGAGACTCACAAAAGCTGAGCAAGAAAAAATCCAAAGACAGCGCATGCAAGTTATCGCTGCTGTTGAAGGTGATTCGATATCTCCTGCCGCAAGAAAGCTTTTAGAAGAGAATAAAAAAAGAATGATTGAAAGACAAAAGAGCGAAAAACTTTCTCCAAGAAATTTAGAATTATACATCAATCTTGAAAAAGATTCGTCGATGAACCAAAATAACAATACCATGCCGGCAATCGAGAGACGAGTTATTAAATTAAACACAGCAATTCCTGAAGATGAGGACTTTGGTCTATGATAACACATTGTGTTGGTTTATCACTAGCTCCATCATCTTCAATAGAAAGCGGGGTAGCTGTTTGCGAAATTAATACCGGCGATTTAATATATGTAGATAAGCTTTTTTCAATGAGTGATATAGAAACATTTTTTAATAATTATCCATCCCTTAAGAATTCTATAATCTGCGTTTCGCTGCCCTGGGATAATGCAATGCTTGAAGGTAAATGGAGAGTTCTGTCTAAACCATATCAGCTTATACACACCTCAGAACATCCTTTTGTAAATAAAGACAATTGGACACAACGTTTTTCAACCAGAGGAGCGGATTTATTAGATAAAATTAAGAAGAGCGGGGCTGATGTTTCAAGGTTTGAAGTATACTTAACCAGACAAAAACTTAACTTGTATTCTAACCACAAAGAACGTTCATCCGCTGATTGCAAATTCCTGCAATCAGCACTAAAATACGAATACGGATTTGACTCTCTTCCTTCAAATATGATGCCTGTTGCGCAATTAGAAGCAATCGTCGGTACAATACTTGCAAAAGAAAAATTCAAAAACCAAACAAAAAAGATTTTTGAATTCAAAGGACTTGATGTAATAAATTTGTAGAATTTTAGGGTATAATAAGCTTATGAAAAATATTATTTTTATATTTGGAACCCGGCCGGAAATAATCAAGTTAGCTCCTGTAATACTTGAAATGAAAAAATTTCCGCAAGATTACAATGTTATTATCTGCAATACAGAACAGCAAAAAGAGCTTTCAAATCAAACCCTCGCATATTTTGGCTTAAAAGCTGATATTAATCTTGATTGCATGCGTGAGAACCAGTCATTATCTTCTGTACAAGCAAGAATTCTCACTTCACTTGACGAGGTTTTCAACAAAAATAAAATCGATGCAACAATAGTACAAGGTGACACTATGACGGTTTTATGCGGAACTCTTACAAGTTTCTATCATAAAATCCCTGTATTCCATGTAGAAGCAGGACTTCGTTCATACGATATTTATGAGCCCTTTCCTGAAGAAGTTATGCGCCAGATGACTTCTCGAGTTGCAGCATTACACTTTGCACCAACAGAGGTAAATAAAGCCGCACTTAAAAAAGAAAATATTCCCGAAAGCAATATTCACACTGTCGGTAATACCGTAATAGACGCACTTTTCTGCCTTGCAGATGATGTTATTGAAAACTCAAAAAACTTTTTTGAAGAAAAAAATATAAAAATAAATGACAAATTGGTTCTAATTACTGCGCACAGGAGAGAAAACCATGGAGAAAGAATTGATAGGATTATAGAGGCTATAAGTTACCTTGCTAAAAAGTATTCTGACCATACTTTTGTAATCCCCGTTCATCCAAACCCTAATGTAAAAAATAAAATCTATGAACATTTGGGAAGATATCCCAATATTCATCTTCTAGCTCCGCTGGATTATCCTTACCTTGTATATTTAATGAAACACGCCAAGCTTATTTTAACAGACTCAGGCGGTATACAAGAAGAAGCACCTTCTTTTGCGTGCCCTACTCTTGTGATGAGATATGAAACAGAACGAAAAGAAGGCATTGAAGCAGGTGTTTCTAAACTTGTCGGTGCAGATTACGAAAAAATAGTATCTGAAAGCACAAGCATTTTGGATTTCCCTAAAGATAAAACCCGCCTGCAAGTCAAAAACCCTTATGGAGACGGCCAAGCCGCTTCTAAAATCGAGGGGATTATTAAAGAGTTCTTCAGCACAAATCAATCATAACGAGCTAATGAATAATTTATATGTAATTTCCTATTGTTAATTCAATAGCGATTTCTCGTGTTTGAAAGATTATATCAAAAAAATTTAATTGCTATCTCAAATATCATTCTTTGTGTTGGGAACTTTTTTATTCTAAAACAGTCTTACAGAATAGAATAGCTTGAGGAGATTTTATAAAATGAGGAAAATTATGAATAGCAACTTGGAATACATTGATACTAGCGAAATGGAAACTGATTTACCAAAGACATTCAGCACAATCGTTAATAACGACGATATTTTGCAAATGTATCTTAAAGAAATCGGGAAGAAAAAAATGCTTACTAAAGAGGAAGAAACAGAGCTTGGACGTAAAATTCAAGAGGGAAACCCTAGAGAGCGGGAAGAAGCTAAAAAACAATTGATTCAAGCAAATTTACGCCTGGTAGTAAGCATTGCAAAAAAATACATCGGACAGGGAGTTTTATTTATGGACTTGGTTCAGGAAGGCTCATTGGGATTAATCAAGGCGGCTGAAAAATTTGATTACAAGAAAAACTTCAAGTTTTCAACATATGCAACCTGGTGGATTAAACAAACAATAATCCGTGCAATTTCTAACCACTCAAGAACAATCAGAATCCCTGTACATATGCTGGAAAAAATCAGAAAATATAAAAAAGCTTGCTCAATTGTACTTGGAGACGAAAATATGGATTCTGACAATGAAACAATATCAAAATTATCAGGGCTTGATGCTAAAAAGATTGAAGAGGTAAAAAATGCGCTTAAAAAAGAACCTGTAAGCCTTGATGCATATGTAACTGATGATTTGTGCATTCAGGATTATATAGAAGATACATCCTATTCTTCACCCGAAAACAGCACCCAAAAGAAACTTCGGCAAAAAGATATTAATCGCTTGCTGAAAGTCCTTGATACTCGAGAACAAGAAATCATTAAACGCCGATTTGGAATCGACAGCGAAGAGCCCAAAACCCTTGAACAAATAGGGAATGCACTGGGGTTTTCAAAAGAAAGAATCCGCCAGCTTGAAAACATCGCCCTGCAAAAACTCAGAAAAGTTGAACGTATAGAAACTCTTAGAACATATATTGATGAGGATTTGTAGAGGAGAAGGGGGGCTAGTGATTAGTGAGGAGTGAATAGTGACTAGTGAATAGTGAATAGGTAAAGCGTGAAGGGTGAGGGGTGAAGGGAGCATTTTAGGGTTTAGAGGTTGGTGGGAGATTAGTGAATAGTGACTAGTGAATAGTGAGTAGGTGAATAAGTTAATAAGTGAATAAGGGCGTAGATCATGCAATGTCTGACTTCCTGTCATTGCGAGGACGATTAGGACGAAGCAATCCAGCTGATTATTAACTATTACATTTTGATCTAAAATATAGTAATACAAATCCTGCCCATCGGATTATTCTATTCAAGAATATATACATATATTGTCTGTTATTCATAAATAAATAAGACTAAAATATTAAAG
>CALUSJ010000047.1 GCA_944323405.1 Candidatus Gastranaerophilales bacterium | reverse complement strand
TTTGAGAAAAAGACTTGCGGAAGATAAAGAGAAGAAAATCAAAATAGTAACTCTTACTCATAGCGAAACTTCAACAGGGGCGGCTAATGATATAAAAACATTATGCTCAATTATAAGAGAACACGGTGCTTTATCTGTAGTAGACGGGGTTACATCAGTCTGTGCCATGCCTGTAAAGCCTGATGAATGGGGGATTGACGTGCTTGTTTCAGGTTCTCAAAAAGGATTTATGATACCCCCGGGACTTGCTTTTCTTACTGCAAATGAGCGAGCATGGAAGGTTTATGAAGAATGCAGGCATCCAAGTTTTTATTTTGATTGGGCAGCGCACAGAAAAGCCGTTCAGGGCGATACCACTCCGTTTACACCTGCCGTAAATTTAATTGTAGGACTTAGAGAAGCTCTTAGAATGATTACGGAGGAGGGGATTGAAAATATGAATGAGCGCCACAGACGCCATGCAATAGCGCTTAGAAAAGCTCTACGTGCAATTAATCTTGAGCTTTTAGTAAAAGAAGACAAGAATGCAAGCTGGGCTATTACTTCAATACTGCCGCCAGAAGGTATTTCCGTCACAGATATAAGAAGCGGTATGAAAAAAGATTACAATATAGTCGTTGCAAATGGCCAAAATCAGCTTAAGGATAAAATATTCAGAATGGGAACATTAGGTTTTGTATCCGACAGAGACCTGATTATGGCTATAGGCTCTCTGGAAGCCGTTTTGAATAAACTGGGACACAAATTTGAATTAGGAGCCGGGGTAAGAACTGTTATTCAAGCTTTAGGAGAAGAGATATAATGAAAGTTTTGATTACTGATAAAATAAACGAAACAGCCGGAAATATTATTGCACCGGCTGCGGAAGTTGATTTTCTTCCGACAATGAGTGAAGAAGAGCTTGTCAAAATAATTCCGCAATATGATGCATTAATGGTTAGAAGCCAGACAAAAGTAACTTCAAAAATCATTGAGGCTGGAAAAAATTTAAAAATCATAGGAAGAGCAGGTGTCGGGGTTGATAATATCGACATAGATTCCGCAACCAAAAATGGAGTTATTGTAGTCAATTCTCCTGACGGTAATACTATTTCAGCAAGCGAACATACAGTTGCTCTTATGCTTGCGCTTGCAAGAAATATTGTGCCTGCTGCCGTTTCTACTAAAGATGGTAAATGGGAGCGGAGCAAATTCACAGGAAGAGAACTTTATAACAAAACTCTCGGTATAATAGGGCTTGGAAAAATCGGCTCACACGTTGCTGAAATTGCTCTGGCATTTGGTATGAAAGTTGTAGTCTATGATCCGTTTACCAATAAAGAAGTTGTTGAAAAATTAGGGGGAGAATATATACCGAATTTAGAAAGTTTTTGGCCTCGATGTGATTTTATCACTGTGCATGTTCCAAAGAACAAAGACACAGTCAATATGATTAATAAAGATACAATCGCTCAAATGAAGGACGGAGTATCTCTTATTAACTGCGCACGGGGAGGTATTATCAATGAAATTGATTTAAAAGAAGCTCTTGACAGTGGAAAAGTCGGCGG
This sequence comes from Candidatus Gastranaerophilales bacterium, assembly GCA_944323405.1. GTDB lineage: Bacteria > Cyanobacteriota > Vampirovibrionia > Gastranaerophilales > Gastranaerophilaceae > CAG-196. The sequence continues at coordinate 22,108 of CALUSJ010000047.1, read as the reverse complement.
AGCTGCGATTGATGTTTACGAAAATGAGCCAAATATCGGAGAATGCCCGCTTATAAAAACAGAAGGGAAAATCCTATTAACCCCGCATCTTGGTGCCAGCACACAGGAAGCTCAGATTAATGTAGCCTTAGATGTCGCAGGACAAATAAAAGAAGTTCTTACAGGAGGCTCGGCTGCTTCTGCTGTTAATATCCCGTCGCTTAGACCAGATAGATTAGAACCTGTCAAAGATTATATGCAAATTGCTGAAAACGCAGGTGAAATTGCAATGCAAATAACTGATGGGATGGTTAAATCAATTGAAATAACTGCGCTTGGAGATATAGCCGGTTTAGACATACAACCTCTTGAAGTTGCTGTTCTTAAAGGTGTCTTATCTTCCATTCTTGAAGGAGTCAATTACGTTAATGCCCCATATCTTGCTAAGAAGAGGGGAATTAATATTATCTCCACACGCTCTAATATTAAATGTAATTTTGCAGGCCTGTTAACTGTAAAATTAATCACAGATGACAATTTTACAGTTGTTTCAGGGGCTCTTGTTGCAAAAGATATTCCTCGCATAGTAAAAATTAATGATTTTGAAACAAGTATAAGGCCTCAAAAACATATGCTGCTCGTTCCTCACGTTAATAAACCATCGATGATTGCAAAAGTTGCACAAGTTATTGGTGAAAATAATATTAATATAGCCTCTATGAATGTTGTTCAAAAAAATGATAAGCATGATACAGAATCAATTATGGTAATTAGTATTGATACTGGAGTTGACGAAAAAACACTTGATTCAATTAATAAAATCGACGGCATCCATAATTCTAAATATCTGTATTTGAGTGCAAAGGATTAAAAATGAAGCTTGCAGTATTTGATTTTGACTCAACACTAATGGACGGAGAAACAATAGAGTTTCTGGCACGTGAAGCTAGAGTTGAAGATGAAGTTCGTGAAATTACAACAAAAGCAATGAATGGAGAATTAGATTTTTTTGAAAGTCTTATTATGCGAACTTCATTGCTTAATGGACTAAGCATAGATAGAGTAAATGAAATTTGTAAAAACCTACCTCTCATGCCAGGAGCAAAGGACACTATAGAAGAACTTCAAGGAAAAAACTATAAAGTAATATGTTTCTCTGGCGGCTTTAAAAATGCAACAATGCATATAAAAAATATACTTAAACTGAACGGAGAATTCTCCAATATCCTTCATGTAAAAGACGGAATCCTGACTGGGCGTGTTGGAGGAGAGATGATGTTTAATGATTCAAAAGGCATGATGCTTAAAAAACTCCAAAGTCTTATGGATATTTCCCCTAAAAATACAATAGTTATAGGAGATGGAGCTAACGATTTGAGCATGTTTAAATATGCAGAAAAACGGATTGCATTTTGTGCAAAACCTGTTTTAGAAAAGGAAGCAAACATTATTATAAAAGAAAAAAATCTGGTAAATATACTTAAATATATTTAAAAGAAGTTCTTCACAAAGAATCTGCGCTATATAGCCCTTGCCGAAAAGCTTTTATACTCTCTGATTTTTCTTTGTAATTACCCGATAAAAGCGCCTCAATATTTGTTTGCAGCATTTCTACAGCATCTCTAATATTAGTTTCATTCATATGTACCATATCACTAGCCATTTCTATATTAGACAAAGCAAGCCGTGTAGTATCCTTAAATCCAGTTGAAGCAAGTTTTTGGGCCAACGTTTCATTTTCTATATTTTTACATAAAGCTTGAGCTATAAGCATCGGAGCATGGGATATTAAAGCAACTGCTCTATCATGCTCTTTTGGAGTTGTAACAATAACTTCTGCCCCTAAATTTTTTATTACAGACTTTAATGTTTCAAAATCTTTAATATCAGTATTTTCATTAGGAGTAACCGCCCATTTGGCACCTTTAAAAAGTTCCGAAAAAGAAGCTTCCCAACCTTGGTTTTCTGTTCCTGCCATTGGATGTGAAGGTATAAATTTAAATTTGTATTTCTTTTCAGCAACAAACTCTTTTAATGAACAAACATCCGTAACGATTGTTTCTTCACGAACATAATTCTCAATTTTATCTAAGATTTCAAGGGTTTTGTTCATTGGAGTACAAACAAAAACCACATCACAATATCTTAAAACGGAATAATCATCATCTACATTATCAGCATTAACAGAACGTGAAACACCAACTACTTCATACTTTTCACTTGCTTTTTTAAAAATAGAGCCGCCAATAAGCCCCAAGCCTACTACGCCAATCCTCATTTACAAATCCTTATGATTAAATTTTTTAATACCTTCAACATAATCCTTAACAATATCACCTTGACCTTGAAGAGTATATTTATATATTGTTAACCCCTCTATTCCCACCGGGCCTCTTGCATGAGTTTTATTCGTAGAAATTCCAACTTCGGCACCAAACCCATACCTAAACCCGTCAGCAAATCTTGTTGAAGCATTATGATAAACTCCAGCAGAATCAACTGTACTAAGAAATATCTCAGCATTCTTATTGTTTTCAGTAACAATTGCATCTGTATGCCCCGATGAAAATTCATTAATATGTTCAATAGCTTCGTCCAGTGAATCTACAAGCTTATATGCTAAAATCTTATCTGAATACTCTTTATGCCATTCATTCGGATTTGAAACAATCTTCACACCAGCATTTTCCAGAGAACTTAAAAGTTCTTCTCTATACTGAAAATCTTTATGTACCAACAATGTTTCTACAGAATTACAAGCACTGGGATACTGGGTTTTAGCATCTATAACTATCTTTATTGCTTTATTTTTATCAGCTGATTCATCAATAAATATATGGCAAACTCCATCAGCATGCCCTAAAACTGGAATCTTAGTATTTTCTTTTATAAATTTAACTAAACTGTTTCCGCCGCGTGGAATAATCAAATCGACATATTTATCCATTTTCAGCATACTATTCACATCATCTCTTGAAAATATCTGAGACAAGGCATCTTTAGGAAAGCCCTCTGTTTTATCTAAAGCATCTTGAATAACTTTCATTATAGCCTTATTTGTATTAATAGCTTCTTTTCCGCCTTTGAGAATAACCGCATTAGAAGATTTTATAGCTAATGCAGAAATTTGTGAAATTACATCGGGACGGGCTTCAAAAATAATTCCTAAAACTCCTATTGGACAAGATATTTTAGTTAAAACCAAACCTTCATCTAATTGGCGTTTCAAAAGCACTTTCCCAATCGGTTCCTCCAAGTTTGAAATATCAAGAATACCCTGAACCATATCACGCATTTTGTTTTCATCTAACTTAAGCCGATTAAAAACAGATTTTGAAAGTTCTCCTGACTCAACCAAGAACTTAGCAGCATCCAAATCCTTCTTATTAGCTTCGAAAATATACTCGCTATTTTCATTCAAACTCTGTGCAATATTAACGAGAGCCTTATCTTTGACATTTGTAGGTAAAACCGCCAGCTTTTTAGAAGCCGCCTTTGCTTTTTCTGCTATTTCTATAAACTTACTTTCTTCCATTCCTGTATTCCTCGCACATTTTACAATATTGCATCCGTCTCAAATTAACCATTCTCGAGAATTTTTTACGCATAAGCTGTAACTGTAGAGGTGCTGCAGGATGTTCTTCATACGCATCCTGTTGTTTTACGATAAAACCTGATAAGTCCATAAATGGTACACTATTTCTATAATCCATATAAGGATTTTTCCTACTTTGTTCGCTCATACCTTCTCCTTAAAACTATGTGATAGTGTGACATAAAAATTTTATACAAAATAAAATGCCACTACAATACAAAGTTAAAGAAAATTTACTTTTTAAAATTTCTAAGTATCCTCTTGTTCTTTTAAATACTCTTTTATTAAATTTATTGGCGTTGCAAACCCAATACCAATATTTGAAATATTATTATCTGGATTATAAATAGCTTGATTTATTCCTATAATTTCACCTCTTGTATTCAAAAGAGGACCGCCGGATGAGCCAGGATTTATTGCCGCATCCGTTTGAATTCTATTTTTTGCATAATCAATCCTAGAAACAATCCCTTGAGTCAATGTTCCACTAAACCCAAACGGATTGCCTATTGCAAGTACTTTTTCCCCGACCTTTACTTTCTCGGAATTCCCGAGTTTTACAGTTTTTAAATCCATAGGAGCATCAATTTTTAACAATGCAATATCTTTGTTGTCACCCAAATGCTTAAGAACCTTAGCCTCATAATTTTGACCATTGTTCATCGTAACAACAACAGTTTTTCCTATATCAACAACATGCGCACTTGTTAAAATTACCCCGCTTTTATCGATTATACACCCCGTACCGCAAGACAATCCATCAGGGACTTGTGAATCTACAGTTACTATTGCAGGATTAATCTTTTCGTATATTGCTACCGCACTTTTTTCAACTCTACCGAATGAAAATGCAGGCAAAGAAATCATTATAAATGAAACCATCAAAATAATTCTCTTTAACATACCTAAATATTTACAAGTATTATAACTCTGAACAATTCGCCAAATGAATTCAACATGGTCTATATATTGCCAGCTTTCAAATTTTAAGCTATAATATACGAGATAGATTTATCACAATCGACACACAGAAGGAGAAAAATATGTCAAGAATTGAAAGTTTTAAACAAGCTTTAGCTGAAAAAAGAGCTGTAAAAATTATAGCAGGTATTGATAACTTTGACGCTAAGAAAGTTGAAATGGTAGTAAAAGCTGCTTCAAACTCAGGTGCTCATGCTGTTGATATTTGCGCTAATCCTGATATTATTGCAATGGCAAGAAGCATGACAGATTTAGCTTTGTTTGTTTCTTCCGTAGAACCTCTAGAACTAGCACACGCAGTTGCTTTAGGTGCAGATGCTGTTGAACTCGGCAACTTTGATGCTCTATATAAAAAAGGCCAAACTTATACAGCATCACAAGTTCTTAGTTTAGCAAGAAAAACAAGAGAATTAATCGGTGACGATGTATTCTTCTGTGTAACGATTCCGGGAGAATTGGAAATCGCTGAACAAATTGAATTAGCTCGTGATTTAGAAAATTTAGGTGTTGACTTAATTCAAACAGAAGGGCATTTCGCAAATGAAGCACCTTCAAATGGCGTAAGAGGATTAATTGAAAGAGCAGAGCTTACTATTTCTAATACAATAGAACTTTCAAGGAATATTGAATTACCTATCATGACAGCTACTGGTATAAACCCAACAACTGCTGCTTTAGCATTCGCAGCTGGTGCTTCTGCTATCGGATGCGGTTCTTGCGTTAATAAACTTGATTCTGAGCTATCAATGCTTGCTGTTTCAAAGAGCCTTGTTGAAATTGCTGAACGTAACGCTCAGTATATAGTTGAATTAGTTTAATAATATAATATGAGATAAAAGACCTTCGGTATTTGAAGGTCTTTTTTTTATTTTTTTTTAGTATAATGAATTAATGATAAAAAAATTTATATTAATAATATTTTCGTTTTTGTTGATATCGCCGGTTTTAGCTGATGAAGGGAATATTCAACCTTCTGAACTCGGGCTTGTTCAAAATGTTCAATATATTGACCAGGATGATAATGAAATAACTCAAACAAAACAAAAAGTTACTATCAAACTTCTAACAGGGGATTTCAAAGGTGAAACTATCGAACTTGATAATATCCTCACTGGCAACCCATATTATGATATCAAGCTAAAAAAGAATACAAAAGTCATTCTTCACGCCGAAGATAATGGGCTAGGAGTTGAATATTCAATAGAAGACATAAAGCGCTCTGGGACACTAATTTGGCTATCATTTATTTTTTGCGGACTGCTTATTTATATAGGGAAGAAAAAGGGGTTATATAGCCTTATATCTATTGCACTTACAATTCTTCTAATAACTCATCTGTTATCACCTTTAATTCTTATTGGAATAAATCCAATTCTTGCAACATTCTTAGTTTGTATATTATCGACTGCAATAACAATGTATTCAGTAGGCGGATTCAATGCAAAAAGTACTTCTGCGATAATTGGAGCGATGCTAAGTTTATTTTTCGCAGGATGTTTATCATATTTAACAATGTTTACTGCCCACTTAACAGGATTTACAGGTGAAAACTCAATGTTTTTATATACCGCACACCCAGAACTTGATTTTATAGTTATAACAATATCCACAATGGTTCTAGCGACATTGGGAGCTGTTATGGATGTTGCAATGTCCATTGCTAGCACTATCAATGAAATCTGTGAAATTGATGGGACCAAAGGCATTAAAGATTTATTTGTATCAGGTATGAATGTAGGGCGAGATATTATCGGGACAATGGCAAATACTTTAATTCTAGTATATTTGGGAGGTTCTCTACCGTTACTCCTTCTTGCTGAAAATATTGATTTACAAAAATTCATTAACCTTAATCAGGTTGTAACAGAAACAGCCTCGGCACTTATAGGCAGCATTGCAATTGTTATATGTGTTCCTTTTACGGCTATTGTTGCATCAAAACTCATCAAGAAAGCTTCTTTAAAAAAAGAATTTAAAGATATTCAACTTTAATATCAATTGCTTTTCAACACCTAATATGCTACAATCATCTATGATTTAAGAGAGGTTTTATAATGAAAACATTACGATTATTGATAACAGTTATATTAGTTTTATTATTGGCAGTCCCATCTTTTGCAGGAACATTTAAAGCCGATGCAAGAACTAAAAGAGTTCCTGCCGGTACATCTTTTGAACTTGAGTTTCTACAGCCTGTAAGTACTTTTTCAGGATGCGAAGGGGATTCTTTCACTGCTACATTAAAAAACGAACTATCAGCTGGAGATATTGTTATACTTCCTAAAGGCTCAGTAGTCAGAGGAAGCATTTCAAAAGTTAATACTGCAAAAAGATTCTCTAGAGGCGCAAAATTATATCTTGATTTTGACCATGTAGTGACTCCCAACGGCAGACAAATCCCGCTGGATATGGCAGTTTGCCAATTCGAAAAAATATACTTGGATGGCGGCTTATATAAAAACCTTGGATATGGAGAAGCCGTCAAACTTAATTATGACAAGGCTGTAGAAATTACAAAAAATTCTACCAACTATGGATTAAAAGCAGGAGATTCAGCCCCGGGAATCCAATATCTAACAACTCCAATTTGTGCTATAGGCGGATTTATTGGCGGTGTCGGTTATTGGATTGGAGACAGCGTTGCTGATATGTTTAGAAAAGGCCAGGATGTTTATATCAACAAGGGAGACATTCTTGCTGTAAAACTCCTAAATCCTATTGATATACCTGTCTATTAATCATATTTTTATAAATCTGCAGGGCATTTTCCTTTTTTAAGCAACTCTATTAGAGGGAAAAGATATATTTCTTCATTATCAAACCCTGTCTTTAGCGAATAATAGGCTATTTCAACTAACTCTTTGCAAATATTGAGAATTGGAGTTTTTCTGAGCTTAGCAGTGAGTGCAAATCTTGCTATATTATATCTAAGCTCATTTATTTCATTATAAGAATACTTACACAACAGTCCCTCAACCTCTTCAACCGCAGAAGGTGAATACATAATACCTTTATAAAAAGCCGGTATCGAGAGTTCTAATCCATTTCCTACACAATCGTGATTTCTTATCTCTATATAATTCCTTAGCCTAACTTCAGGAAAATATAAATTTGCATGCAGTTTCCAATCTTCTATTGTAGGTAGAAAACCTTCATGACCTTTTTCCATAAATTGTTTAAAGGTCAATCGTCCATTAATATTCACTGGATGTCCTTGGCGGTTTATAAATATCATTGGAGTATTTAAAAGAATATTTACATAATCCTTGAAACACATTCCATCTTGAAATCTTGTAGCGAAACCGCAACGTTCATTATCGGTATTAAGCCAAGCAAGCGCTCTAAAGGATTTATAGCCGGTATCTACTCCGCCGCGATATCTTGAATTTGCAAACATAGCAGTTGCAAACGGCATTATTAAATTTGCCAGCCTAAACTTTCTCATAGCATCTTCTTCAGAAGAGAAATCTATTCCTACCTGAATTCCAGCTGTCTCTCTCATCATTACATCAGATAAAATTCCCCATAGATAATTTGCCATAATTGCATATCTACGCTTTGGCAGCAGTTTTATATTTTTATATGTTGTAGTTGGAGAAACACCTTTATTTATAAGCTTTATCCCAAATTTATCCATTAATGGAAGTATAACTGAATCAATGCTCTGTATACGTTTTTCAATATCACGAATAAATTCTTGCGGTTCTATGCTAAGCTCAATCTGGCAGCCTGGCTCAAGTGTTATTGTATCGTGAAGCTTTTTTAAGCCTATTATATTTATATCATCTAAAATATAATCCCAATTATCTTGTTTTGCTATCTCTCTTAAAAGTTCACATATCCCGAACATTCCACCATAAGGTGCAACCTGCCCTGTTACTTTAATTATAGGAATACGCTCATATTCAAAGCCAATTTTTCGTGATATTTTACACCCGAGAATATATTCCTCTAATAATTGGTTATATTCCAAGCGTTCATCAGGTTTTAATTCGCAATAATTCACAATATTCTCCTTTCTCAATTATATATTAAAAATCTTTTGATTACATTTTTAATATAAATGAGAATTAAAGTTTTAACATTTCCCTATTTGTATTATTATAAATATCATGGTGGATTATTTACAACGTGCTAAGTTTTTTAAAACAAAAAAAAGACTCGGACAAAATTTTCTTATTAATTCAGATGTAATCTCGGATATTATAGAATTTTCTGGAATTACTAAAAATGATACTGTCATAGAAATAGGGCCGGGCGTTGGTTTTGTAACAGAACAACTTGTTAAATATGCAAAAAAAGTTATAGCAATTGAACTTGATGAAGAAGCTATAAAAGAGCTTCAAAAACTTGATTGTGACAATCTGGAGATTATACACAATGATATCCTAAAAACAAAAATATCAGAGCTTACTGATGAAAAAGTAAAAATTGTTGCAAATATACCTTATTATATAACCTCTCCTATCATTGCGCATTTACTCGGTGAAATTGACGATTTAAACAATGATAACAGAAATTCTATAACAGACATCATTATGATGGTGCAAGAAGAAGTTGCAAGACGTATAGCTGCTAGTGAAAATAGTCCAGCAAAACAATATGGGTTATTAACCATTTTATCTCAATTTTGGTCAGAATGTAAAATTTTAAGGTTAGTTGGAAGAAAATCTTTTTATCCAGCACCAAAAGTCAATTCAGCGCTTGTTTCAATGAAAGTTCGCACAAAACCTATGCTAGAACTAGATGACTATACTTTCTTCAAACGAGTCGTTAAATCTGCATTTTCTCAGAGAAGAAAAACCTTAAAAAACTGCCTTGTAAACTCTGGATTTGATAAAAACCAAGTGAGCAATGCTCTAAAGATAATGCATTTAGATGAAAATATCAGGGGTGAAAAATTATCAATTGAACAGTTTGGAAAACTTTCACAAATCCTATTAAATAAATAAGCCGGGATAAATCCCGGCAATATCTATTTCAAATCCTGTTCAATTTTTGTTAATATTTCATCTAATTTTGAAGCGTCTTTAACACCACCTTGGGCAAAATTCGGGCGTCCGCCGCCGTTAGCGCCAGTAGCACGGGCAATTTCACCCACCAATTTCCCTGCATTTATTCCTTTTTTAACAAAACCTTCGGTTACTTTTGCAACCACCATTCTTTCGTTTGCAAGAACAATTACACTTTCACCGAGCTTATTTGCAAGGAGCTCAATTCCTGCTTTTACAGCTTCTGAATCAAAGTTTTCGATTTTTGATATAAAGAGCTTCCCGCCTTCAATTTCCTGTGCTCTAGAAACAAAGGTTGCAAATTTACTTCTTGCCATTTCAGCCTTTGTTTGTTCAAGCTCTTTCAAAAGAGTTTTATTCTCATCTGTAAGCTTATCTATGCGTTCAATAACTTCTTCAGTATGAACTTTAAAACGAGCCTCTAAAATATTTGAGATTTCAGCCTTTTTGTTCAAATAATCAAGCGCAGATTTTGATACAACAAGTTCAATCCTTCTTGTACCTGCCGAAATTGCACCTTCAGATACAATTTTCACAAGCCTTAAATCTCCTGTATTTCTGGCATGAGTTCCCGCACAGAATTCCATTGAAATAGCTTTAGAATTTTGGCAATTACAATTAGCACCACAATTACATTTACCACCTATAGACACTACACGAACTTCATCTTCGTATTTTTCGCCAAAGAGAGCTGTCGCACCCGTTAATTTTGCTTCTTCAATTCCCATTACCTCAGTATGAACAGGAAGCTTTTCTGCAATCCATTCGTTCATAATATTTTCCGCTTTTTTAATTTCTTCAGGAGTCATTGCACGAGAAAATGTGAAGTCAAATCTCATACGGTTTTCTTCAACCTGTGAGCCTGCCTGATGAACTTCATCACCTAAGACCTTGATTAAAGCCGCTTGTAAAAGGTGTGCGGAAGTGTGATGAACTCTTATTTCTTCACGGCGTGCTAAATCAATCTGAGCAGTTACATCATCCCCAATATTAATTTCACCGTTTACAATCTGGCACCTATGGACAAACAGATGGTTTACTTTAAATGTTGTTAAGACATCCAACTTTAGACTGTTATTAAATATAATTCCACTGTCACCAACCTGCCCGCCACATTCTGCATAAAACGGAGTCTTGTCCAAAACTACATCGACAAACCCCACGCCATCAATCGTTGCAAGAATTTTCGCACTGCATTCATTCTCTTCATAGCCCACAAAGTCAGTAGAACCAACTTCTTCCTCTACTTTTGCATACTTGATATCACCTGTTACAGAAATCTTTGCCGCAGCTGCTTTTGCACGCTCTTTTTGCTCCTGCATTGCAGCCTTAAAACCTTCTTCATCAACATTTAATCCGTTTTCAGAAGCAATTTCCTTTGTTAATTCAAACGGAAAACCATACGTATCATAAAGTTTAAAAGCGCTTTCACCGTCAATATCTTTTTTGTCTGCAATAAATTCATCAAGCATCTTATACCCTCTATCAAGAGTTTTGGCAAATCTTTCTTCTTCCTGCTTGATTACGTCTATTACTTTCGCTTTATTCTTAACAAGTTCAGGATAAGCCTCACCATACATATCAACAACCGTATCAACGAGTTTATAAAGGAAAGGCAGTTCCATCCCTAAAATTTTACCGTGACGCAGCGCACGTCTTAAAATCATTCTTAAAACATAGCTTCTTCCTTCATTTCCGGGGATTACGCCGTCTGAAATAAGAAAAGTAACACATCTTGCATGGTCAGTAATTATCCTTAAAGAAATATCAGTTTTTTCAGACTTTTTATAAGGAACTCCGCTCATTTCAGAAACTTTATCCAAAATAGGCTTCAAAAGGTCAGTTTCAAAGGTTGAAGCAACCCCTTGACAAACCATTGTAATACGCTCTAACCCCATACCAGTATCAACATTTTTCTTTTCTAAAGGTGACTGGTTTCCTTCTTCATCCTGATAAAGTTCTGTAAATACAAGATTCCAAATCTCAACCCATCTATCACATTCGCAGGTGTCGATACCGCAATCATCTGAACATTTGTATTGCTCGCCTAAATCGTAATGGATTTCTGAACACGGGCCGCAAGATCCAGATGCACCAGGAGGCCCCCAGAAATTATCTTTTTTACCTTTTCTTTTAATCCTTTCTGCCGGCACCCCAATACTTCTCCATATATCATATGCTTCGTCATCTGTTTCAAAAATAGTAATCCAGAGCCTGTCTTTATCAAGCTTAAGTACCTCTGTTACAAATTCCCACGCCCAAGGTATAACTTCTTTTTCATAATAATCACCGAAAGAAAAGTTTCCGAGCATTTCAAAGCACGTATGATGCCTTGGAGTTCTTCCAACATTTTCAATATCAGAATCCTTACCGCCTGCTCTTGCGCATTTCTGGCAAGAAGTTGCTCTCGCAGGTTCATAAGGACATTTTTGAATTCCTAAAAATATCGGCAAAAATTGCAGCATGCCGGCAGTTGTTAATAAAACAGTCGGATTATCCGGCACAAGACTTGAGCTTTCTACAATTGTATGTTGATGCTTGTCTTTAAAATAATCCAAATATAATTTTCTAATTTCATTTCCAGTTAACATAATTAATCCCTTCAAAAATACTACTATGTTAATTATAACGCAAAAGAAAAAAGAGAATTTAAAAATATATAATAAATAAGATTAACTCTGGTGGATAAAATTAGTATATACAATAAAATAGTTGTATTATTTTTTTGTTTTTGATAATTTAATTTATGTGTGTTTTATATTTTTTAAAACATTTGTAACAATATGTTAAGTTCATGCTATTAAAATAGCAAAAAAAAGTTTTTTAGGGACTTTTAATATATAGAAGACCAGATGGGGTTCGTATGATTAAAGCAATAAATCCGGCAATTAACAACAATGTGAAATTTGGAGCTCAGACAGAAGAAGAAAAGCCTGCAAAGCCTGAGTCTAGAATTTTGCCTAACACTTTAGGCACAAGAATTTCTCAGAAATTCCATAAAACAACAAATGCTTTTTTGGAATATCCAATAAAGGGCTTAAGGGGAGATGTAAATTCAGATTTTTACGAATTTTTAGCGATGGGCATTATTCCTTATTTAACAGGCAGTGCAATGTTCATGTTGATGTTTAATATGATACGAAAACTAGACCCGAAATCAAAAATTCTTGCCGGTATCAATGGCAAAGGAATGGCTCTTGGAGTTGTTCTGTATGGTTTATTCAAAACTTTATCAAATGACTTGGTAACCCGTCCTGTATATTGGGGAACTGGTGTTGATATAGAAATGCCTGTAGAGCATGTTTACTACCCATTCCCAACAGGTTCAGGAAAAGATGCAGAAATCATCCCTCAGATTCAGCAGAGAAAAGTTTATGACAGTAGAGAATTTTTCAGAAAAGATTTGATCCAGAAAGATATTGGAACGAAGTATTATGATAATGTTGCAAAAAAACTTGGTATGGGCGAAAACTTAAACGATTCTGCAACTGAAACAACTCCTATCATTCAAAGTATTGTATCAATGACAAAAACTGCAAAAAGTTTATCTTCATATGCTTGGGCCGGAGTTGGAGTTGGGCTTGCGGTGCAGGATTCTTGGACGGATTTCTTTGATGCTATTACCAACAGGAAGCGTCATATTGCCAAACCTGGTGAAAGTTTTGGCTCAAAAATGAAGAACCGAATGAAAAATGCCGGCACTAATTTTATTGACATCTCAAAAACTTTTGGCAAATCTTTTGCCAAATCTTGGGAAACTATGTGGGCAGGCAAGGAAGGAACTTCTGGGTTCAAAAAGCATGCCGGTAAAGCCTGGTTATTATTTACAACAGCTCTTACATTAGGCAGTACAGCTAATGTAATATTGAGAGCAAGAGAGATGGGAAAAGCTGCTAACAAAAAAGTAATAAATGAAAACAAAGAAAGTACGGTGATTTAGTATGGCAATAACTTCTATTCAAACAAACGTAGATAATACTAAGTCTCACATCCCATACAAGGATGCTAAAGGTACTATAAAAACTGATAATAACCTCAAACCCCAGACTCCCAAAGGGCATTTGGTTCATGATACTGTATTATCAGTTCCTAAATTCTTCATAAAAGATATCGCATATGATATGAAAGCTATAAAAGACGGCTTCATGGGTAAAGCTAATGACCACCAAACAGGGCGTTTAAATGACGTCGGATTAAAACTTGGCGGTATTGGAATTGCAACATATTTAGCCTCAAGAACATCAAATCCTATGTTTAGAATAATGGAATATGTTGGTCTTGGAACATTTTTAGCATCAATGTCACTATTCCCAAAAGCATTTATTAATGTTCCATCAAGACTACTCCATGGTTTTTCTATTGGAAAAGAATATATTGATGATCAAGGACGTAAGAAATCTGTATTTCAGGATAGCAACTATATACCTTTTGATATGTACAGAGGCGAATATCCTGGAGAAGATCTTGATATAATTGCAGACAGAATGGGCATACCACGAAATCTAGAAAATCGTGATGAACTAACCAAAGAGCAAATGCGAAAAATCGCAACTCAAAACAATACATTATGGATGTTAACCGCTGGTTTTGCAACACCTGTCATGACTGCGCTTATCTGCTGTGGTTTAGAGAAAATTATTGCACCTGCTTTAGAAAAAGCAAGAAATTATGAGCATAATTCCAAAATATCTCATCTGCTTGCAACTACAAGCAAAATGACTACAAATCCAGCAAAAGTTCCAGAAAATAAATTAAGCAAACAAGTTAATAAATTATTGAGTAATTATAAGGATAAAGAACTTCCTAAAGCAGAATTTGACAATTTAGTTGAGCTTATTACAAAAGATTTAGATGAGTTTGCTGCAAAAGGGGTAAAAGAAGATTTAACAAGAATCTTAATAGAAGAGAAAAAAGGATTCGTATTTAATGAGAAATCGGCTGAAGAAATTGCAAACCTCATTAAGTTTGAGATTTCTGGCCAGAATAAAAATATTCTTGAAACAGTCTTCGTACCTTCTAAAGCAGAATTAGATGATGTATTTAAGAAAGCTGAACATATTACACCAGAAGAACTCCAAAACATAAAAGGACGTCTAAAAGATTTGTTCAACAAAAAGATTGCAAACCAACCTGCTGATATGCAGAGATTTTTGCAATCTTATAGAAATAGTGTTATTGAAAAGATTTCAAAACAAATTCAAAAAACACCTTCAAGACTTGTAAGTGAAAGTAATATAGATGATATTACAACACTTGCAAAAGTAATGGGCGATTTCAAGAAAAACTTCAAAGCTATTGATAAAAGCAGAGTATTTAAGATAGAACACACCTCTGAAACAGTTCTCGCTCGTTCATACTTGCATTTTGAAAAGGTATTACTAGATGTTTTAGGAATTAAGTATAAAGAACTTAAACCTATAAGAGAATCTGAACAATTTGCAAAAGAAATATTAGATAAGAAACTAACAGAACTCGCAAAAGATAATGTTAAATATGAAGATGCAATCAATAAGCTTGGAAAAGCAATTGCAGATATGGAGATGAAACTTAACGGTAAAGGAGTTGAAGAGTCGCATTTAAAAGACTTGATTACAGCAATTGAAAACAATTACAACAATACAGCAAAACGCCTAGAAGAATCTGGAAAGTTTAAAAACACTGTTGACATGCTAGTAAAAGGAGACTTCTCTTATTCAGCTAACACTAAAGAAGAATTATTTGATCTTTTAGATGGACTAAAAAAAGACAGCACATTAGACAAAAAAGGTCTAGATTATGTTAAAGCAAATGCTGCTGGAATTGGTTCATCGAAAGCAAATTCTGTTACAAGGATTGTAGAAAGATATCAAGGTGCAAAAAATTCGTTATATAGAATGCTGCATACAATGGATATTTACAAACGTGAAATTCCTGATAGTGAATACGGAAAAGAACTCCTTAAGCGTGGTAAAGAAGTTATTATGGGAGCCACAAACCCTGCGCATACTTTAAAACTTGATACTGAATATAATTCAGAACTGTATAAAGATATTATGCAGACCGTATGGAAAAACGAAAACGGAGAAGATGTCAATAAAATTAAGAGTAAAGGTTTCTTAACTAATGAAACCCAAAAAGCTCTCAATAGCTTAGATGGCAAAGAAAAAGGTCAAGTAGAGTCACGTTTACGGTGGTATATAAACAGATTCAGGAATATAATGGGCAACAATACTATAGATTTCACAAAACCTGACCACGTATTAAATCTAAACACTCTTAAAGAGACTTCTAGAAATTCAAAAACAAGAAAATCTATGTTTGACCTTGTTGCACAAGATCCGATAGATTTTATACAAAAAGCTTCAAACAGAAGATATAACAATCAGAGATGGGCAAGAGTGGCAGCTTCAATTTGCGGAACAGTGCTTGGTACAACCCTACTAGCTCAGCTTTGTTTCGGAAAAATAAAGAATCCACATAATTTAAAGAAGCAGGTGAATGATGATAAGAGTATCTAATATTACATCAACAAATTTCAGAGCAAACGAAACTTTGGTACAGAATCCTGTAAAACAAAATCTGGATGAAAAAAATACCAAAAACAGTGATGTCACAACCCAGTATTTAGATGGCCTTGCTCGTGTAAATTCTGCAAACATTAAAGTTAGTAAAACTAATAAAACTAATCAAGTAAACAATGTAGCAGAAGTTAAAAAAGTAGAACTAGCTTCTCAAAAGAATACACCTTATAAAAATAATTTAAGGACAATGATTCAAAACAATGAATCAATAATGCTTGCGATAGTTCCCAGAACATTTACAGCTCAAGATTTAAATGGTGATGATATTATTACTTTAAAAACTGGTGAAAAAAATGGCACATTTTTAAGTGCAATATCAAGACTAGACGAATTAAAGGATGACGGAATAAATACAATACACATTCTTCCTATTCATCCACCGGGAAGAAAGAATGCACAAGGAACAGCGGGTTCAATATATGCACCTGCAAAATATGTAACAGAAGATGGACATTTAGCAATTGATCCAATGCTAATAGATAAAAACGATCCTCGCTCAGCAGATGAACAGTTTAAGGCATTTATTGACGAGTGCCACAAACGTGATATTAGGGTAATGCTAGACCTTCCTAGCTGTGCCTCTGTAGATATGTTTGAAGCAGAACATGATTTAATGGCCTACGGCAGAAACGGGGAAGAAAAAACTCCACAGGGCTGGGAAGATATCCGTATGTTTCAACCTTGGGCAGATGAATCTGAACGTACATTAAATCCAAAACTTTTAGAAATGCACAAACAATATGTAGACGCTTGTATTGATTTAGGTATAGATGGAATAAGAGCTGACGTAGCCCGTGCGAAACCAACAGAATTTTGGGATATATTGATTAAACATTCCCACAAAAGAGATCCTGAATTCGGATGGCTTGCAGAGAGCTATACTTATGAATGTGCTTCTCCTATGGTAAATATGCCGTATGATAGACCTGAAGATTTATTAAGAGCCGGTTTTGATGAATACTATGGTCAATACCATATTTTCCATGAATGGGGTACGGCAAAAGAATTTTTAGATTATATAAAGTTTAATCTTGATTTGTCTCATAAACTTCCAGCCAGAAAGAGCGTCATTGGGTCATTCCTAACGCACGATGACAGTTCTTCAATGATACATGGCGGCGAAAATTTCTGCAAAATGACAACAATTTTGCAAGCGACTATACCAATGTGTAATCCTTATTTCATAGATGGGTTCCAAACTGGTGATAAATACGATTATAAATATAGGAACAAAGATAATATTGAAACTTGGACTAATAAATTAGATCCTGAGCAGAAAAAAAGAGTTCCTAAGTATGATATGAATGAACACCATTACAGACTTGCATTGTTTAATTTAGCAAGAAAGCCGGGTGGAAATTGCCCTGATATTGCAAGGGTTATGAAAGGAACTTTTGAGATGAGAAAGAACAATATGGATGTTCTTGCTGATCCTAACAGTACTTTTATTGAACTTAACAAACGTGATGATGAGCGTGACCAAATAATTACATTTGCAAGACATAATAAAGGGAAAACCATTTTAGTTGTTGCAAATAAAAATCCAAATAGAAATATCTCAGGCACTATTGAAATTCCTGGTTTAAAAGAAAATCAAAAACTCATAAATATGGTTCCTGAATATGGAAAAACAAGCGAATTTCAAGTAAATGCAAATGAACTTAAGGTAGACTTGGCACCTAACGATGCTTATGTATTTGAAATAGACACTCCAAATATTGAAAAAGATAGAAGAGGTCATGTTTTCAGACAAAAAGTTAAAGATTAGGCAAACATTAAATAAACAAAGAAACAAAGGCAGCATTAAGCTGTCTTGTTTCTTATAGAATTGTTACAATCTTTATTATAATTTGTTGATATAATTAAACAAGGTGATAATATGGATGATTTTAAACACTATACAGTAATGTTACACGAAGCCGTTGACGCATTAGAGTGTTGTAACGAAAAAATTTATGTTGACTGTACTCTCGGAGGAGGAGGGCATAGCGAACTAATACTTAAAAGAATTTCACCTAACGGCAAACTAATAGCGTTTGATATAGATGAAGAAGCTATAGCGCATGCTAAGAACAGGCTAAAAGATTACCCTAATTTAACAATAATAAAATCATCCTATGTAAATATAAAAAAAGAACTTACAAAACTTGGTATAGAAAAAATTACAGGAGGAGTTATTCTTGATTTGGGGGCTTCGTATCATCAATTAACCAAACAGGAGCGAGGTTTTTCATTTTCTAAAGAAGCTCCTCTTGATATGAGATTTGATATGGACAGCAATTTTTCAGCCTATGATGTTGTAAATAGATACTCCGAGAATGATTTAATAAGGATTTTCAGCGAATATGGAGAAGAAAGATTTTCTAAGCGTATTGCAAAAAAGATTGTCGAGACTAGAAAAGTGTCACCAATTGAGACAACAACAGAACTTGCTGATATTGTTGTTAAAGCTGCTCCTCATATTAAGTCTAACATACACCCTGCTACAAGAGTGTTTCAGGCTATTCGTATAGAAGTTAACCAAGAGTTAAAAAATGTAAAAATTGTTCTTAACAATATCTTGGATTTACTCGATGTTGGTGGTATAATTTCTGTAATAAGTTTTCATTCATTAGAGGATAGAATAGTTAAACAAATCTTTAAGTATGAAAGCAGCAAGTGCAGATGCAATGATTTGATTTGCAAATGTCCACCGCCACGAATAGAGCTAATAAACAAAAAGCCTATCACGGCAAGTAATGAGGAGATAAAAGAAAATCCGCCATCACGTAGTGCAAAACTAAGAATAGCAAGAAAGATACGGTGATAGAGTTTTTCTAATAACAAGGGGCTAAGGAGTAATATAAATTGGTTTCGGCATTAAGAATCAACAACAAGAGAGAAAAAAATTTAGACAGCTTTATAAAAAAATTGTCAGGGGAAACAAAAAAAGACTATATTGAGCAAGAATACTCAGAAGAAAAAAAATCTTTTGTAGATAAATCTGTTCAAAAATTAGCTGTTAATAGTATAATAGAAGGGTACTTTCCAAAGGAGAACTTAGTCAAAGACATGGCTATAAAAAG
This sequence comes from Candidatus Gastranaerophilales bacterium, assembly GCA_944323405.1. Taxonomy (GTDB): domain Bacteria; phylum Cyanobacteriota; class Vampirovibrionia; order Gastranaerophilales; family Gastranaerophilaceae; genus CAG-196. Next base: position 2,916 of record CALUSJ010000047.1, on the reverse strand, counting down.
AGTCAACAAAACTTTATGTATTATATTGAGTCTACTTATCGGCGTCGTTGTGATAAGTTATTATTTTGTTATTTCTTGTGAAATGAAACTTAATGATTTAAGTCGTCAAACAATTATTCTTAATAATGAGAACGAAGAATTACAAAATAAACTTGACAGCCTAAAGTCTTTTAACAATGTTGACAAGACATTGCAGCAAAATAACATGTTTCAAAGAGCTGGACAGGTTATAGAGACACCAGAAGTTACTGTTGATACTCAATCTACAATAAAACGTAAACCCAAAAAGATATTTAATTATGCGATAGGATTTTAAAAAATGTTTAAACTTGTGTGTGGAGCTGGAAACGAGGACTGCGAGAGTATAAAACGCTTGGTGTATATATATGCACAGGCTGGGTGCAAATACTTCGATATTTCTGCTAATAAAGATATTCTTGAATCTGCTAAACAAGCTATAAGTATGGCTGGAGCGGAGGATTGTCATTTTTGTGTCAGTGTTGGGATAAAAGGAGACCAGCATATCAATAAGGCTAAAATCAGAGAAAATGTTTGTATAAAATGTGGAAATTGTTTCAGAAATTGTCCGAATGATGCTATCTTGCCTTCAATTATAATAAATGAAAAGCGTTGCATAGGCTGCGGAACATGCGCCAAAAAGTGTCCAACCGGGGCTATAACAATGTTTGAAAAAGACGTAAATGTAAAAGAAATCCTGCCTTATATGATAGAAAATGGTGTTGAAATTTTAGAATTACATATAATGGGGCATGACAAAAAAGATTTGGAATACAAATGGAATATAATAAATGATTGCAATCCCCAATATGCATCAATTTGTATAGACAGGGAAAACTTTGGAAACAAAGAGGTTTTGGAACGTATAAGAGGAATGATAGCCCATCGAAAACCTTATACTACTATTGTCCAAGCAGACGGAATTCCTATGAGCGGTGCGGACGATAGTTATAAAACTACATTACAAGCCGTTGCTATGGCTGAGATTATACAGAATGCAAATCTGCCTGTACATATAGTTCTATCTGGCGGTACAAATTCAAAAACAGCAGAATTGGCTAAACTTTGCGGTATAAATTATTGGGGTATTGCAATGGGTTCTTGGGCAAGGAAAATAATTAAACCATATATAATTGCTGAAGACTTTTGGTATAATGAAACCAAAAGATCAAAAGCTGTAGAATTAGCGAGAGAACTCGTTCAATCTGTTTAAGAAACTGGTTACCCCTCGTGAGGCGGTGCAATAGTTCCAAGCAAATATGCATCTACATAAACACAATATATGTATATTAAATATACTAATATTGAAGATAAAACAAGTATTCCAAAAGCAAGATAATTATTCATAATATCATGCGTAATCCCAGGAAATATAAATATTAAGCTAAAAATTGCAGAAGTAACAGCACTAAAGAACGAATTAAAGAAACAAAATACAGTACCATTTAATATATATTTTCCTGTATAATTTCCAGATATATAGATAGCCTTTCTTAAATTCCAAACAGCGACAACAGAATCTCTATTTGCATAGTTCCATAAAAACGCAGGGACTAAGAACCAGTAAATAAAGAACGCACCGAACATCGCTATTATATATGAAGGATTTTCATACATCGCTGTACCAAAATATGTACAGCCTATAATATTTAAAATACTACTAGATAAAACCAATAATAGCAAAGGAACAGACATTAAGATATTGGCAACAACAGACGCTATACCACGCCAGACTAACTTGAAGGTGCGTAGTTCCGGCAATTCTATTTTATAAACTTGCTTGATTTTGCCATTATAAACGCTATTTGCTTCAATATCCCAGTCTCTGGATATAATATTTCCTGCAAGTTCCCATAAATACCCCTGTAAACATAAAAAAGGAGCTATATATAATAATATTATTAATGCTAAGAATAAAAACTGAATATCAAATGAAAAATTATTATGAAACACAAAGAATAAAACGGTTAATATAATTGCAGGGATAAAGAATTTTAACAAAATTCCCAATAAATAACCAAAATGTTTTTTAAAATCTTTGTGTTTTAACATCCATATAAATGGTTCAATCATAAATCTTTTTCCTTAACTTATTTTTCTGTTGTAATTTCGCCTGATAGCAGTATGAATATATTTACTTTCCCCTAGCCACGAGATAATGAAATGCTGGTGACACCTGCATTTCTTGCGCTGTCCATAAGTTTTACTACAGCACCGTGCTCGGCGTTTTCATCTGCCTGAATAAGCAGACCGTCAGGAAAATCTTTAGCATTTTGAGCAATCGTGCTTTCTATATCTGCGGCCTGGATTTCTGTATCATTAAAATAATACTTATTATCCGCTGTAACACTAAAATTCATTATTTTAGGATCTTTCATAATCTGCTCTTCGTTAACAATTTCAGGCACCGCAAGATTTAACCCCTGCTGGTCGAGAAGCGGCGCTATTACCATCATAATTATAAGTAATACCAAAAATATATCGGTAAGTGGTGTAATATTTATTTCATTGAAACTATCACGCATTGTTATTCACTCCAATTTTCATATTGATTTTCTTGAGGAAGAGCTGTTGAAGCTCCTTGCAGGGTATTGTTAGAAGTATAATTAGTTGTTGCTTCTTCCTGCATTTGCTCTAACTTTCTCTGGTCTTTTTTATTGAGAGGCTCACCCGCTACAATGAGCTTTTTATAGTGTGCATCTTGAGCGGCATCCATTATATCCATAATGACGGAGCTTTTAACTTTTTCATCCGCTTTAACCACAACTTCTGCTTTTTCATTATCGCCTTTGAGTTTTTCAAGGTCAGAGGCAAGGTTTGCAATGGATGAGCGTTTTGTATCAACGTAAACAGTCCCGTCTTTAGTCACCGATACGGTAACTTTTCCCTGCTCAATAG
>CALUSJ010000046.1 GCA_944323405.1 Candidatus Gastranaerophilales bacterium | reverse complement strand
GCATACCATCGCCAGGGATGTTAAAAGTTCTTAAAATTTCATTCCAACCCATATGCCCATCAAGATAGAGTAAAACAATTTCATTTTTTTCTTGAATAGTCCATCTTTTGTTTTTTCTTTTGCCTTGAAACATAAATCCTCCTTTTAAAGATTATACAAGAAAAAGAACATATTAGACTACAAAATCTAACATGTTCTCTCTTTTTTATTTGTTTGTTTTAATCAAACAACATCAACTGAATTGATTATTCACAATTATGCTCTTTTTTTATGCTTATATTATGTATAAATTATTTGGCAAAAACTTATTTATAACGAATAACATGGTCAACTTATACAATTTGACTTGATTTGTAAATAAAATTTTGATATACTAATTCTAAGGAGAACGGTTATGGCTTTAGTTTATTTAAATAAAGATAAATCTGTTATTTGTGAGATAATGGATAATGGTAAAGTTGTTATAAGTTCAAACCATACTAACAAAAAAAATTCAAAAAGACTTGTATCTAATATATCAAACATGACAACCGTTGAGAAAACAAGGGGTGGTAAAATCACTATAAGTCTTAATGGCACGCCTTATGCAACTGTTAATAATTTAGGGGTAATAAAAAATAAAAATGTATTAACATCTTTTGAAACAAGGCTTTTTGCACAGGGAGAAAAAATTGAAGCTCTTCCTTTTGCAAGATTTGATAAAATGCCAACAAAGTTAAAAACTGATTTGCATACACATTTTGCAGGAGCACCAACCCCAGAACAATTAATTGAATATGGCATAGGCAATGATGTCCTTTTCCCAGCATGGATTTTGGATAAGGCGAAGATTGACTATTCTTATTTGCAAGCAAATAAAGACGGATTATATAAATTAGAAGACATTATTTCTAATTTTAATAACAGACAGCTTTTAATAAATGCAATGAAAATTGATACGTCTGAGCAAGAAACCTTTAATAAAATGGAAGAAATATATGCTGTTCGTGGAGCTTTTACTAAAAATCCAAAAATGTTTATTCCTATTCTTAGAGCTATTGCAAATGATTCAAAACAAAATGGTGTTAAATATGTGGAATTGTCTCTATCTTCAATTATATCAGATGTTAAACAATTAAGAGAACTTGATAAGTATATGCCTGATATAGAAAGAGAGACAGGTGTTCAAATACGCTTTTTAGGAGCTTTATGGAGACATTCAGACAAGGAATGGAACAATGATGAAGTTGACAGGCTTAAAGTCACTGCTCAAAGTCCATATATTGTTGGTTGTGATGTCATGGGGCATGAAACAAATTCTACTATGGAATTTTATGACAACATTAAAGAGTTGGCAAAATATGCTATGCAATATGATCCTAATTTTGTTATTAGAGTTCATGCAGGAGAAAACCCATTATTTAAAGCTAATGCTAGACAAGTGCTTCTTGCAGTAGAGGAAGCTCATTATGAACTTAGTCAAACAACTGATAAGCCAATCCCATATCCACAAGTTAGACTTGGACATGGAATTTATGGATTTGACGAACCAGCTCCTTGGGATGAAAAAGAAAGAACTAAAAATATGACAATGCAACAATTGTGTGATGAAATTAAACCTATAATTGAATTTAACATGAGTTCTAACTTGTCATTAAATAATATTAATGGTTTACACGAAATTCCTATAAAACAATATATTGACAATGGTATACAAGTTGTTTTAGGAACAGATGGTAAAGGAATATATTCAACTGATTTAGAGCAAGAAATGATATTAGCTCATCAAGCTGGACTTACATTAGAAGATTTAAAATCTATATCTAAAACAGAAGAAATGATAATGAAAAGAGCAGAACAAAGATTTAAAAAACATAGAAGAAAATACGAATTAAAAAAGGTACAAGAAGAGTTAAATAATTGTTATACAAATGGTGCCCCTCAATACAATGAGGAAATTGAGAAACGTCATGCAGATGAATACAAAATTTTACAAGCAGAACTTGCGGAAAAGATAAAAGCATGTAATGCTGTAACAGATTTAGAACAAATATCAAAAGACACTCAAGATAAAATCCCTATTATGATTACTGGTTCTTCACATAAGCACTGGCCAAAAATCAGCGAAGAAAATAAATTAAATATTAGAATTGCTTTAGATGTTTTAATTCATTCAATTGATACTGAAAAAGCATATCTTGTTACTGGTGGAACTAACCATGGTGTTGAAAAAGAGGCACATATATTAGCAAATAAATATAACACAACAGAAAATGGCAATTTAATTGTTTTGGGAACGTTGACTGAAGAAGCAATGAACACAGATACTAACAGCATAGAACCAAATACTATAACACATGCAATTATTCCTACAATGGGTGGCAAACCTGCAAAAAGATGGTTTGACTTGCCAGATGCTGTACTTAATATTATGCAGGAAAAAAATGGAACTGTAGTTGCAATTGGTGGAGGACCTATTGTAAGTGATATAGTACAAAGAACTCATAATTTAGGAATAGATTTGTGTTTGATGGAAGGGGTAGAAGGTGCTTCGGGTGAAAAAGCTGTTTCATTAAAAGGAAATGATTATTCTTTTAAGGGAGCAAAAGATTTAGTCATGATGATGCTTCATAATGCTAAAGGAGTGATTAAACAAGGAATTACAGAAGAAAAGATTGATCAAATGATAGAGCAATCTTATAAAAAATTAACAGTAAATCAAACACAAGAAAAAATAATTCAAAAAGAGGCACAAAAGAGCATGAAATCAAAAAAATTAAAACTATTTTCATTAAATCCTAACGAATATCCTGATATTGAAGTAAATTGTAAAGTAATAGAAGATATGACGGACTTTACAAAAAAATGTCAAAATAATGAAGAGCCTAAAACTGCTCAAAAAACTGCTTTGGTAACTGCTAGACCAGCGGTCATTGGTGAGGTTGTTGATACTAGACCTAGAGTTGAAAGAAATGGAAAACTTTATGTAATAGGAGAGACAAAAGCAAAAGTTAAAGTTGAAGGTAGCATGATAGTAAAAAATCCTGACGGAGAGGAATATATTGTAAAACCAGAAACTTTTGCAAGAAAGTATAAAAAAACTGAGCAAAAAGGTATTTATCAGCCTGTAAGCGATCCTATTAAGTATGTTACTCTTAAAGATGATATTGTCTTTATGGCACCATGGGGAGAAGAAATGTTTGGAGTTAAAGGTGCTGCTCTTAATGTTTCTGATTTAGATGATATATATGTTATACAAAATGAAGCTTTTAATAAGACTTATAGTGAATATTTAGAAAAGAATGAAGACATTGAAAACTCTTAAAAGTTTAATACTTATATAATAAAAATATGTATTTTAATTAATTATTACAAATTTCACAATAAATGTTACAATGTCTCATATAAATATGGAGAGAAAAATGATAGAAAAATTTAAATTTGAAGAAAGAAAATCATCATTTGAAATTCCTAAAGAAGAATATTAAAGCTATGTTAGGGAATTTGATGATAGAAATGCTAAAAGATTATTTGAATTTATAAATAGTCATTTAACTGAAATTGAAAAAATAATAAGTTCAGAACTTGAAATGCATGGTCCAAAAGAAAGGAAGACTGCTTGGGTAACCCGTAGGGTTAAAACGGACTAATAATTAAAAAGAGAGTGATGCAAGAGCTTGTTTCCTAAATTGCATAGGGGCAAGTTCTTGTATTTTTTCTTGCAATCTTTCATTATTATAATACATTATG
>CALUSJ010000045.1 GCA_944323405.1 Candidatus Gastranaerophilales bacterium | reverse complement strand
TATAGCCGTAAGAGAAGTTGAATCTCCTGAAGTTTCAGGAAAAATCTTAAGACAAAAACTTGCCGGAAATACTGAAGAACGTGATTATACTATTGTACGCAAGAAATTAAATTCTTTCAGCTTGTATAATGAGCCTGAAGAAATTGTCAAATTTTTGAAAGCTTATGATGATGAAAGGTCTTGTTTGGCACAGTATAATAGCAGGATAACAGCACAAATAGTTACAGAAAATGGTATAAACGATGCAGATAAAGAAAACTATATCAAAATGATTGCCGAAAAAGTATTGTTAGTAGCAGAAAAAGCTAATATAAGTCAAGATGATGATATAATGCAGGATTTGCAAGAAATTGCAAATGGAACTCATGAAGTAAAATTCTGGAGCGATGATTTCTGGCAATGGGATTTCAATAATACAAAAGCTGTTGCTAAAAAATTAGATAAGTTAATCGATCAAGTTATAGATAAATATGACGAATTGTCAGCAGAAGATAAAGCTGTTGATACAGATGAGACAGAATCATAATTAAGATGTAAGATATTGGTATTATGAAACAAGTTGCCGGAGAAAAAATTTCTTCGGCATTTCTTTATTGTCAGCCAACTTATACAAAAAAGGAGCTTTTTGACGGTTGAGTATAAGTATTATTGCGCAGAATTAAAACGTTACAAAAATTTACATAAAAAATTACTTACTTTTTTCTATATTTTGAAATAGTTATTTAATTAAGATACCAACTTCTTGATGGATTTTTTTTGTTTCATTTTTATATTTCTTTACAAGAAAAAAATAATCAAAAAAACATCTTTACATTTTCTTTACATAAAGTATTTAGATGGCAATTTTTATTTTTACGGGCTTTTAAATATATATCTAAGCTGATATAATCGGCTTATATAGAAAAGTATATGTGTATGATAAACAAAATCGGTGTAGACAATACTAGCAGAATAAATAGCATACAGACCCGTAAAAAACAAGATGAGGGCAAAGAATCTCCAAGTTTTAAGGGTTTGGGTTCACTTGCGCTTCAAGGTTTTCAGATGTGCGAGAGAATGCCGATGGTTAATGTTACGGTAATAGATATGTTATCGGCAATTTTACCACGAACGATTGTTGAGTCTACAACAAATTGGTTTGCCGGATTTGAGGCTTTTAGACGGGAGTCTTCGGGGCTTGTTGTAAACTGCCTTATTCCAAGCCTTGTAACTTTGGGTATTGCAAAATGTATAAACCCTGCGTTTATGCCTAAAGGGATTAATATGGCAAGATGCTGGGCGGACAGTACTCTTGTAGATAAGGCAGCTGAATATTATAAGAATGCTTCATCTGAAGATAAAGTAATGGAATCTCTTAAGAATATTTTAGGTGATATTGAAGGATTTGACGGTGATAAACATGTTAAATTCCGTGAGATTTTAAAGAATGATTTGGATTCATATGCAAAACAACTTGCTGATATAACAAGAACGCCGGACAAAAACAAATCATTTGGACAAAGATTATCATATTGGTATAAAACAACATTTAAAAAAGCGCCAAAAGAAGTTAACCCTTTAAACGAACTTGTAAAATCAGTAATTGAAAAAACTCATGTTGCAGAAAATATTAAAATAGGCGGAGCGAAGGAAGTTAAGGCATTATCGGTTCAGTCAATGCTTGAAGATTCTGTAAAATATTTTAAAGAGTTTCAAAAACCGGGTAACAAATTAAGTATGGAAGAGTTTGCAAAGCAGAGTAAAAAGCTCGTAAAAACAAAGAGTCTGCTTGGCCTAGGAGTTATCCTTCCGCTAGCAATTTCAATGCAGTACATTAACCGCTGGATTACGTGTAAAATTTCAGGGGTTAAGGGCGCACCTATTTATGATGATTTTGGTAAGAACAAGAATAATCTTATGATAGAAGAAAACCCTGAAGCACAAAAGGGGCTTTTGAAACAGAAGATAATTTCGATTTCATCTATGCTTGGTGTTTCGCTTCTTTCTATGATGAAAATGCCTAGTATGAATATGCTTGAGTTTAAGGGTATGTTTCCTACAATGGATCAGGCAAGGATTATTTCTACAGCCACATTTGCATCCCGTATGGCAGCAGCAGAAGATAAAAACGAGCTTGCAGAAGCTACCGTAAGAGATATTGCAACATTCTCAAGCCTTTATTTCTTAGGAGATTATGCGGCAAAAGCTGCTGCAACTATTATTCAAAAACAAACTGGAGTTACGCTCCTTAATGATACAAATAAATTAAAAGGCAATGAAAATGCATTCCGAAAATTCTGGCACTGGGTAAAAGATGTTAATATAAAATCATCAGAAGAGGTTATCGGAAAAACAGAAAAAGAACTCAAGCGTGCAACAAATCTCCGCTCAGCTTGCCAGGCCGCTAACCTTGGTGTATCATTAATTTTGTTAGGGATAATCATTCCGATATTTACACGCAAAAATACAAAGAAAAAACATGAACAAGCGCTAAAGCTTGCTCAGGAAAAATCAAATACACAACAAGCCGAACAAGAAAAACCCGCTCATACGCCGTTAACAGTCGAGTACTCAACATTGACTCAAGGTTTTAGGGCAGGTAAAAAAACAGCATAAAGGTAAATTATGAAAGTACAATCAACACAACAACAATTTAATCCACAATTTAAAGGGCCTGTAGATACTACTATGCGTTTTTTAGCAACGAATCAGGCAATAGGGGCAAATGCGGTAGATGTATGTTTTATGGTTTCTCCAAGAACAGCAAGTGATTTATATAAACGCGGCCCTGCTGCCGGGTTGGAAACTTTCAGGCGTGAAATTATGGGTACCGTTAATGATACATTTATGGGTGTGTTTGGTGCGGGAGCCGGTGCGCTTATAGCTTTTGGATTAAATAAAAAGTTCGGACTGAATGTTAATAAATTCTTTACTGCGCCTGAAACGCTTGATATTCTTGCTGAAAATAAGGCAGAGCAAATTAAAAATAATAAATCTCAGATTGATTATATCAAAAATACTTTATCAAATATAAAGGCATACAATCCTGATGCTGTTGGAAAAGATGCAGAAGGTTATGTAAGGATTTCTAAAGAAACTATTGATGAAGTTGCAAAATCTTTGGACAATTCTTTGAATACAAAAGTAAAGTTTAAACAATGGACTAATAAAAAAACAAATGAATCAAGAGAATTCATCATAAATAAAATAACAGCAAATACAGGAGCGCAAAGTGAATACATTCTTGAATCGATGGATAAAAAGAATGTCAGCAAAACAAATCTCAAGTCTTTATTGAACGATTTATATATTGTATCAGATTCATTTAATAAAGATAAAGTTAAGAAGGCTTTTGAAGACCAAATTAAATCTGGTAAGTCTATCAAAGAGAATACATTTGTAAAAGGGCTTTCCAAATTTATGAAAACCCGCTCAGCCATGGGATTTGCAATTGCTTCTATAATTGGGCTTTCTGTACAGCCTATTAACATGTATTTATCAAAGCTCAAAACTGGTACCGATGGCTTTGTCGGCGTAGAGGGCCGCAGCAAAGATAACAGTGCGGAATTTAAAGCCATAAAAACAGTAAGCAGTGCGGCATTCTTCAGCATGATTTTAGGAACCTTAGGTATGTCACCCTTAGCATTCTTAAAATCACCCGGCAAGTTTATGGATAAAATGTCGTTTAAGGGTATGATGCCTACTATTAACCAATTGAAAGGTGTTTATGGTATAACAATTATTTCAAGAATATTTTCTGCTCGTGATAAGGATGAACTTAGAGAAGTATTAACCAAAGATACTTTAGGATACTTAAGCTGGCTTGTCTTAGGCGATATAGTTAATAAGCTTGTAGCTGACAGCAGAAATAAGACTGTTATGAATTATAGAGAAAAATATACTCCTCAAAATTCAAAAGGTTTTATGGGCACTCTGAAACGTACCTTCAATGGCTCTTTGAAAACAAGAGACGAAATTCTTATTAAAACACTTGCTGATAACGGTATTGATGTTTCGAAAAAAGATGGCGATAAGCTTGTAAGTAAAACCTTTGGTGAAATGCTTAAGGATTTGAAAAAACTTGATAAACAAACTCAAAAGCTTACCAGAAAACGTCTTAGAACCCTCAATGTTGCGCAAGGTGCAGGGTATTTATTCTCCGGCCTGGTATTAGGCTTAGGTATTCCTAACTTAAATATCTATGTAACAAATATGCTTGATAAAAAGAGAAAAACTGCAAAAGCTAAACAGGCAGAGCTTCAAATAAATAATCCTGCAAAATCTGAATCTGCTCAAATTCAAATAAGCACAGCCGCATAATGTCTCAGATTTGTAGCATTTTCTCTGCGGTAAGAATAAAACAGGCCGTTGTTGCAGCTTGTACAATAAGGACATATATCGATTGTATTAACTCCGATTTCTTCAAGCTGACGTGCATTTATTCTCTTTAAATCAACATTTCTCCCATTATAAAGTCCTGTTTTATTTTTAACTGTTGCAAGAAGCTGCTCTTTAACTTCTTCTGATACTTCATAACAGCATAATGAAATTGCGGGGC
>CALUSJ010000044.1 GCA_944323405.1 Candidatus Gastranaerophilales bacterium | reverse complement strand
GACAATTAAGCGAAAAACAGCTTGAGGATGTAATAATAGGGTTTGATAACCACGAAAGCGATATTTTATTGTGTACAACAATCATTGAAAACGGACTTGATATACCTAATGCCAACACAATAATTATACACGAAGCTGACAAATTAGGTCTTGCGCAGTTATATCAGCTAAGAGGCCGTGTCGGAAGAAGCGAAAAGCAGGCATATTGTTATTGTTTCTACAAGAAAAATAAAGAACTATCACAGGAAGCAACAGAAAGATTGAAGGCAATAAAAGAGTTTACAACACTCGGAAGCGGATACCGAATTGCTATGCGTGATGTAGAAATAAGAGGGGTCGGGAATGTTCTGGGAACAAAGCAGCACGGGCATATGGTAAACGTCGGATTTGATACGTATTGCGAACTTCTTGAAGAAACCGTAAACGAGCTTAAGGGAGAAACCGTAAAAGCTAACAAGCCCGCAATAGTTGATATTAATGTAACAGCTTATATTCCTGATGAGTGGGTCGGGTCAGAAGAACAAAAAATGATTGAATATAAGCGGCTTTCAGACGTTAAAAACGAGCTTGAGCTTAATTACATCGTGTCCGAATGGAAAGACCGCTTTTCTAGAATTCCTGATGAAGTTGAAAACTTAATAAAATTAATTAAACTCAGACTTCTTGCAACCGAATGCGGGATTACAATTATACGAGAAGCCGGAAATGATATCAGGGTTTATACCCCGTTTACCCCTTATGAATGGAATATAATTAAACAAGGTTTGGATAAAAATATTTTGCGGAAAATAAAGTTTACTGTTGCACCTAAAGCTTGTGAAGACGGAAAATCTATTTTGTTATTTAGTAATCAAAATATGTCCTTTGAAGATATTTTTAATAGTCTTTCTACAATGTTTTATTATATAAAAGAAACCGTTAATAAATATTCTAGTTAATTATATATTTTCAAAAGAATCAATCATAATATCAACAATCGCCGTTCCATCATGTTTAATAGCCTTATCTAAAGCTGGAATTAGCTCCTCTTTTTTAGTAACTCTTATGGCAAATAAATCATAAGCTTCAGCTATTTTAGTAAAATCTGGGTTAATCATCTCAACCTGAAACCTTTTATTATAAATTTTTTCTTGTAATTCTCTTACCATCCCAAGATACCCATTATTCATGATAATAATTTTTATAGGAATATGATGCTCCCGGCATGTTGCAAGCTCTTGAAGATTCATTTGAAAAGAACCGTCGCCTGTAATATTTAATACAAGATTATTAGGGTTTGCGACATAAGCACCAATAGAAGCTGGAAGTCCAAACCCCATCGTACCAAGCCCTCCAGAAGTTATAAATTTGCAGGGCTTATTAAAATTAAAAAACTGCGCCGTAAGCATTTGATGCTGACCAACATCCGTAACAACCACCGGCTCATAATATTTCGTAAACTCAGACAGAGTCTCCAAAACATATGATGAATGTAAAACTTTTGTATTATCCTGCTCTGGAATATATTCGTCTTTTAAAGAATCAATTGCAACAAGGAGCTTTTTTGATTTTGGTATTATATCTACAGTTTGGGCAAGAAAAATATTTAAAAATTCCTTCACGTCCACAGTAATTTCTAAATCTACAGAATTCAGCGCCGGCTTTATATTAATATTAACAATTTTAAAATCCCTTGAAAAATTTGAATTTTTACAAGTAGATCTATCAGAAAAAGATACACCTAATGCAATAAGTAAATCACATTCACTTAATGCAGAATTTGCAGCAGGAACCCCATTAAGCCCTATCATTCCGAGGTATAAATTATTTTCGGCAGGATAAATCCCAATTCCCATAAGAGTTGACACAACAGGGCATTGCAGCTTAGCAATAAATCTTTCTATTTCACAAGAAGCGTGAATACATCCTCCGCCTAGTAAAACAAGAGGCTTATGAGCAGAATTAATTAACTGCATAAGATTGTGGATTTCAGTCGAAAAATCACAACTTTCAGGATACTCTTCTTGAAAAGTTTTTCTTTTCGGTTTGTATTCACTTTCTAATAAGTTTCTGGGAAGAACAACAACAACCGGGCCTTTTGTATCGGAGTTAGCAATTTGAAATGCGTTTTGAATAATTTCTTCAATATCATCATCTTGCTTGAAAACCAAAACCCTCTTGGAGCATTCCTGTATAATAGCTGGGATATTAACATTTTGGAATTTTTTTCCAGTCCCTCCTGCATCGGCAACCTGTCCAGCTAATATAACAAGCGGAGTTGAATCAGCATAAGCATTTGCAATCCCAGTAACAGTATTAGTAAACCCCGGCCCAGAAGTAACCAGCACAGCTCCAGTTTTACCACTTACTCTGGCATATCCTTCCGCTGCGTGAACAGCAGCCTGCTCGTGCCTCACAAGATAATGTTTAATTTCCTTTGTCTTAGAAAGTTCATTATATATGCTTAATACAGAAGCTCCGGGATAACCGAATATACTGTCTACATTCGCTTTTAGCAGAGCCTGAACCAGAGCTGACGCACAATTAACAGTTTGTTTTTTGTTAATAAGCTTTGACATAATCGTAGCTATTATAACACAAATAATAAAAGATTTGTTTTAAGATAGAGGTATTGTTTCCACAAGAGTTTTCATTTCTTTTATAGCTTGTTCAAGCCCTACAAATACAGCTCTGGAAATTATTGAATGGCCTATATTTAATTCTACAAGATTTGGAATTTCATGCATTCTTTTTACGTTTTGGTAATTCAATCCGTGGCCGGCATTAACTTTCAAGCCAAAATTCTGCGCAAAAATTGCCGCTCCTTTAAGCTCATCAAAAACTCTTTCCTCTCCTTCTGTACCAAAAGCTTCCGAATATCTGCCAGTATGAAGCTCGATAAAAGGTGCGCCAGTCTTTGACACCGCCGAAATCTGATGTACATCAGGATCTATAAAAAAACTTACTTCTATATTTTTTTCCAATAAAGGTTTTGTAAATTCTATTGCCCACTTTAGCTGGCCTTCTACATCAAGCCCCCCCTCTGTTGTGACTTCTTGTCTCTTTTCAGGCACAATACATACTGCGTGAGGACGAATTCTAAGCGCTATATCCTGCATTTCTTTTGTCATTGCCATCTCTAAATTAAGCCTTACTCTTGGAAGCTTTCTTATTTCTTCTACATCTTTATCCTTTATATGTCTTCTATCTTCTCTCAAATGCGTTGTAATCGAAGCAACGTTACACTCTTTACATATTCTAGCAGCCATCAAAACATCCGGCTCAATTCCTCCTCTTGCATTTCTTAAAGTTGCTACATGATCTATATTTACACCTAATAACATTATTCACTCCTTAAATTTTTGTTTTTATTTATTTTCAACAAAGCCGTATAAGTCGGCAGTATTGTAATATTATTATCCGCATATCTGCCAAGATATTCAACCGCTTTATTAATATCTTTTATTATTTTAATTTTATCTATTCCTGCATACTTAAGCCTCAGTGCCATATCCTCTGCCCGCATTCCCGAAACCACAATTTCTTTTTCGCACCCCGAAAGCAACTCAAACTCCGCATCCCAAAGCCAGGAAACATCCCGGCCATCTGCATAATTATCGTTTATTACAATCATAACATTTGAGCTTTTATCAACAGTTTTTAAAACCTCATTTGCCCCTATAGGATTTTTTATAAGCTGTATTAGAGTTCTTTTGCCGTTTAAAAACTTGACTTCACTCCTTCCGAATGCAACCTTAAAAGTTTTTAAGTTTTCAGAAATATTTTCTATGCCAAGTTCAAGAGCCAGAGAAATCGCCCCCAAAGCATTGTATGCATTAAATAAACCTATTAACGGGATTTCATAATTTGTATCATTAATTTTTATTATAGAATAATCTTTATAAATACTAACATCCGCTTTGTATTTAACATCAGGTCTTGAAAATCCACAATCACAATAATAATGTCCCTGCTGAGCAAAAAACTTTTTTTTGTATTTTAACTCCTTTCCGCAAGGACAAGTGAAAACTTCTTCAATAAAAGTTTTCGTCTTAAGTGTTTCATCTGCATAATAAACATTTTCTATACCATAAAATATTTTATTTTTTCCTTCAAACGACGCAACAAGAGGATCATCAGCATTCAAAACAAGTGTCAGGTTTTCTTTTTTATCAATCCCTTCTTGTATAAGCTGCTTGGTTTTAGCTAACTCTCCATAACGATCCAGCTGATCTCTAAAAAGATTTGTTACCAAAAGATAATCCGCATCAAACTGATTATATATTTTAGATAAGTATGCTTCGTCCGATTCAATAACGGAAAAATCAGTTTTTATAAATGGATTTAGCTCAGTAGAAAGCGCATTTACAACTCCTGTAAGCATATTAGCTCCCATAGAATTGTTCAAAACACTATAGCTGTCATTTTTTATTAAATGAGTCAAAATTCCAGAAGTTGTTGTTTTTCCATTGGTTCCTGTTACATTTATTTTCGTTGAAATATATTTGTTACATTCTTTTAAAAAACCCGGATATAGTCTTAATACCAGCACGCCTATAATAGAAGTTCCTGAAGAAAGTTTGGTTATTCTAAAAAAGCTTGAAACCAATCTTGCAAACAAAAGAGAAAAATAAAATCTTAGCTTATTCACAAAACTATCCTCCAGGATATAATCATATAATAACAAAACTTTTTATGCTCGTATTTATTCAACATTATTAAATTTTGTAACAATTGTTTATATTTACGAACTAATTATTTTATGCTAATATTGTCTTTATTGGAGTGAGAAAATTATGATAACAATAAAAGATGTAGAACATGTAGCAAAATTAGCTCGTCTAGAACTAACAGAAGATGAAAAAGAAAAATTTACAAAGCAATTAGGTGATGTACTCAAGCATGTTGATGCAATGAATGAAGTGGACACATCTAATGTTGAACCGATGGCTCATGCGATAGACTTTGTCAATGTTATGAGGGAAGATGAAGTTTATTATGAACAGACAAAAGATGAATTAATGAAAAATGCACCCGATGAAGAAAACGGATTTTTCAGAGTTCCAAAAATTAACTAAGAAAAGAGGGTTAACTACCCTCTTTTTTAAGGCTCTTGAATTGTGAATCGTAATTCTTGAGTCGATATAATAGATTTAACCAGTTTACGATTCATTGTTTATTAAAAAAGGAGTCCAACTATATGACAAAATATATTTTTATAACAGGCGGTGTTGTAAGTTCTTTAGGAAAAGGTATTATAGGCGCCTCTTTAGGTAAGCTTTTGAGAGCAAGAGGTTTTTCTGTTGCGATACAAAAGTTCGATCCATATATTAATGTCGACCCTGGAACAATGAGCCCTTTTCAGCACGGAGAAGTTTTTGTAACCGATGATGGAGCAGAAACTGATTTGGATTTAGGCCACTATGAACGGTTTATTGATACAAACTTTTCTCAAATAAGCAACGTAACTTCTGGAAGTGTTTATCAAACAGTTATTCAAAAAGAACGCCGCGGAGACTATTTAGGTGCTACCGTTCAGGTTATTCCGCACATAACAAACGAGATTAAATCCAGATTAGTAAAAGCTCAAAAATTTTTCAAGCCAGATTTTCAAATTATAGAAATTGGCGGAACAATCGGAGATATCGAAGGTTTACCTTTTATAGAATCAATTAGGCAGTTTAAAACAGAAGTCGGGATTGGAAATGCAATAAACATTCATTGTACGCTTCTGCCTTATCTGCCGACATCTGGAGAATTAAAAACAAAACCTTCTCAGCATAGCGTCCAAGTGTTAAGGAGTTATGGATTGCAGCCAGAAATCCTCGTTTGCAGGACATCTAAATCCATCCCGAAAACAGAAAAAGAAAAACTGGCTTTGTTCTGTTCTGTTTCTAAAGAAGCTGTTATTGAATGCCGAGACATGAAAAGTATTTATGAAGTACCGCTTGCGCTTGAAGAACAAAAATTTGCAGATGTTGTTCTCAAGCTTTTGCAAGTACCAGAAAGAAAAGCTAATTTAACAAGCTGGATAGAAATGGTTGAAAAAATTAACCACCCGAAAGCTGTAGTTAAAATTGCAATAGCCGGAAAATATACGAAACTTTCGGATGCATACATCTCAGTTGTTGAATCTATAAAACATGCCGGTTATGCAGACAATGTAAAAACCGAAATAAAATGGATTAATTCTGAAGATTGTCTTGATGAAAAACAATGCAGAGAACTAATGAAAGATGTAGATGGAGTTGTTGTGCCTGGAGGGTTTGGTATCCGAGGCATTGAGGGCAAATTAAATGTTATAAAATATGCCAGAGAAAATAATATTCCTTTTTTGGGTATATGTTTGGGAATGCAATGTGCTGTGATTGAATATGCAAGAAATATTGCAGGATTAAAAGGAGCCAATTCTACAGAATTTGATGAAAATGCTTTATATCCAGTAATAGATTTGATGACAGAACAAAAAAACATAAAAGGATATGGCGGCACAATGAGACTTGGAGCTTACGATTGCCATCTAAAAAAAGGGACAAAAGCGCATAGTGTTTATGGTGCAAATAAGATTTCTGAACGCCACAGGCATAGATATGAAGTTAACACGGATTATATTGAACAGCTTAAGAGCGCTGGGCTTGTATTTTCAGGAATGTCTCCAGACGGAATGCTATCCGAAATTATCGAACTTCCTGAGCTCGATTGGTTTGTTGCCTGTCAATTTCACCCTGAGTTCAAATCTAGACCAGAAAGACCTCACCCTCTATTTAAGGGGCTTATAGATGCCGTTGTTAAGCATAAAAATATTTAAGAGAGGTTATACTCTGCCATACATATCTTCGTAACGAATAATATCTTCCTCTATAAGCAAATCACCTTTTTGAACTTCGATAACCTTAACTACATTTTCATAAGGGTTCTGCAAAGAGTGAATTGCTTTTACAGGAATATCTACACTGTGTCCCGGGCTTAGGATTAACTCTTTTCCTTCGAGGACAACTTTTGCCGTACCCTCCAAAATAACCCAGTGTTCGCTTCTGTGGTTATGTGATTGAACTGAAAGTTTTTGCCCCGGATTAACCTGTATCATTTTTGTTAAGAAACCGTTGCCTTGCGCAAGTACAGTATAATACCCCCAGGGTCTGTAAACTGTCTTGTGCACAAGATGCGTATTATCATTTTGCTTCTTCAATGTCTCAAAAATCTTTTTAACGTCTTGCGTTTTATCTGTTTTACAAGCGAGAATTGCATCTTCTGTTTCTACAATAACAGTATCTTCTAAACCTATTGTTGCAACAAGTTTTGAAGAAGAATACATTAAAGAATTTTTAGAGCCTTCATCCAGAATATGCCCTATTTTTACATTTCCATCCTTATCTTTTGGACTCACATCATAGATTGATTTCCAGCTCCCTAAATCATTCCAATCGCTTTCAAGTTTTATTAATGCAATCTTATCGGATTTTTCCATAACAGCATAATCTACTGAGATTGAAGGCATTTTATCAAACTCTGTGAATGGAATTTCAGTTGAGTACTTAAAATTGATATTACCCAACACTGAATAAATTTCAGGAGAAAGTTTTGCAAGCTCTTCTAAGAAAACTGAAGCTTTGAACATAAAAATACCGCTGTTCCAGAAGTAGTTTCCGTCTTTGAGATATTTTTCCGCTGTTTCGGTATCAGGTTTTTCTACAAATTTATTGACTTTATAACCGTTTTCAATTGCAGTTTGAGTAATATTTATGTAGCCATAACCTGTTTCTGGGTATGCAGGTTCTATACCAAATGTTACAATATAGCCTTTTTCTGCAATTTTTTCTCCAGCTTTAACTGTATTTACAAACCCTTTAACATCTTTTATTAAATGGTCAGATGGAACAACTAAAATTATCGGATCAATATTGTATTTTTCAACTATAAATTTTACAGCAACAGCAATTGCAGGAGCAGTATTTTTTGCTATAGGTTCGGATAAAACAACCGTATCCTTATAAAGAGAAGACAGCTGATATTTAACGTTAGAAAAATGTTTAACGCCGGTCGTGCTTATAATATTCTCTTCAGGCATGCATTCTTTTATTCTTTCAAAAGTTGCCTGCAGAAGGCTTTCCGTATTCTGGATATTAATAAGCTGTTTGGGATAAAGTTCTCTTGATAAAGGCCAGAGCCTGCTACCTGAACCACCAGCTAATATTAATCCATACATCTTAACACCTCTTCTCTTTTAATTACTCCCTAGAATCAGTTTATCATGAATAAAAAAAGATTTGTAAATTAATCCAAATGTGTGGTAAAATACTACACAAGGTGAAGATATATTACAAGGCTACATATACTTATAAAATATTTAAGATGCTAGAGGCAGAAATAACGAGTTTTGTCTCAACACTTGGGAATGTCGCATTATTTGGGTTGGAATTTTTAAAAGGTCTGAAGAGTTTTCCAACAACATTAAAATCTATAATGGAACAGGCCTCAAGATTTGGAGTTTCTTCTCTTCCGATAACTCTTTCTATTGTTGGCATGACGTCAATAATCATTGCAATGCAGGTAGCGGGAGAGATGGTAAAACAGGGAGCTGGGAACTATGTAGGAATGCTTGTTGCAATATTAATGGTAAGAGAAGAAGGAGTTATCATGGCTGGATTTGCAATAATTTCGATGATAGGTTCTTCCATGGCATCAGAGATTGCAACAATGAAGGTTACAGAACAAATTGATGCAATAAGAGTTTTAAAAGTTAACCCTGTCCATTATCTTTTCACACCAAGAGTTATTGCAGGAACTTTAATGATGCCGCTTGTTGTAATTGTAGCTTCTGTTTTTGGTATATTTGGCGGCGCTGTTGCTTCTAATATAGTTTCAGGACTCACATATAAAGCTTACTTTGACTCTGTTTGGTTTGGTTTAAATTTACATGATATTAATGTATGTATTTTAAAATCATTGGCATTTGGGTTTGTCATAACCTTAATAAGCTGTACTTGCGGCATGGAAGCAAAAGATGGGGCTAAGGGCGTCGGTATTGCAACTACAAAAGCTGTTGTTTGGTCATTTGTTGCAATTGTTATATTAGATTTAATCTTTGCGGCAATGTTTTTCTATTAATATGAAGGCAAAATTATGGGTATAGAAGTTAAAAATTTAGTAAAATCATTTGATAAAAAAGTTATTCTTGATAATATTTCATTCAAGGTTGATGATGGGAAAATATTATCAATTGTTGGCTTTAGCGGTTCTGGGAAAAGTACTGTACTTAAACTTATAAGCGGACTTATTGAAAAAGACTCTGGAGAAATCAATACTTCCGGGGGAGATATTGCTATGGTGTTTCAGTATTCAGCCTTGTTTGATTCTTTGAATGTATTTGATAATATCTCTTTTGCACTCCAAGAGAGAAAAGATTTAAGAGGGAAATATACAAAAGCGGAGCTTGAAAAAGTTGTCGCAGAAAAACTTGAGCTTGTTGGTTTGTCAGGAATTGAAGACAAATTTCCTTCTGAATTATCCGGCGGTATGCAAAAGCGTGTAAGCTTTGCACGCGCTATTGTTACAGAGCCCAAAATAATTCTTTATGACGAACCGACAGCAGGCTTAGATCCGATTTCTTCTACATTGATAGAAGATTATATTGTGAGATTAAAAAACGAAACAAAAGCAGCTTCCATTGTTGTAACCCACCAGATGTCAACCATAAAAAGGACTGCTGATTCTGTCTTGATGTTGTATAATGGTCATGCAGTTTTTGAAGGAACTCCAGAGGAGCTTTTAGAAGAGAACACTCCTTACACAAAACAATTTGTAAATGCTTCTCTTGAAGGGCCAATGAAAATGAATGCATAATTTATGAGGTAATATAAACGATGAAAATGTCACCATCATTTAAAGTAGGAATACTAACACTTGTAGCATTAACTACATTACTTTTTACCGTGTTGTGGGTAAAAGGCCGTTCTTTTTCTTCGGCTGAAAGAATCGAAGTTCAGTTTAAAGATGTGAATGGCTTACGTCCCGGCTCAGGAGTTCAGATGATGGGGCTTAGAGTCGGACAAGTTGAAGAAATCATGCCGGTAGTAAATGGTGACTCAAGTTATGTTAAGATGAAGTTTGTTATTACAGAACCGGGAATTACAATCCCAAAAGCCTCAATGCTTTCTATTCAACAGTCGGGGCTGATTGGTGAACAGTTCTTGGAAATTACACCGCCAAAAGTTCGTTCTGTTTACATCCCCGTTGTAAACAAGGATTTATTATCTACAAGCGCACCCGTTGAAATCAAACTGGATGACAAATTCTATGATGTCGGGAAAGTCAAGAAATCACAGATTATGACTGCAAAGCTTGTTCCAGATGAACTAAAAGATACTATTAATACAAGTTATGCGTATAAAGTTGACTATGTCGTAGAATTACCTGGTCTAATTTTACCTCATTTTATGACTGGACAAATCGTAAAAGTTGACGGAGTCGAAAAATTAAGAATAGCACCTTTAGATAATACTGCTCTTCCTTATCCGCAGCAAACATCTCCTTACACAATAGTTGAGCCGATGAGAATCGCTGATTTTATGGATTGGCAGTATAAAGCTGCTGAATCTTTAACAGAAACAAACAGGATTATAAATGAGCTTCTCAATGATTCTATGATTGCAGAAATCAGAGAGTCTGTTACAAACTTTAAGGAATTAACTGCTCAAGCAACAACAACATTGGAAAAAACTGAAAAACTTGTTGAAACATCCAAAAATGACATAGATGCAGTTCTATGGATGATGAGCGATGTTTCAAATAACTTTAATAAACTTGCAACAAATATTAATGGAATAATCGGCGACGAGAGATTTAAGCCTATGATGTATGAAACAGCTGATTCTATCAACAATCTTTCAAAGCAGTTGACTCCTATTATTGGGGCTGTTGATGCGGAAGAATTCGGAGAAGATTTGAATGCTATTATGACAAATCTTAATGAAATCTCAACAGCTGTAAACCAAATGACTAAAGACGAAAACCTTAAGACAAAAATTGAAACTTCAATTGATAATTTGAATGTAACAATGTGTGAGGTTTCTACTGCTTTAGAGACAATAAACGGAGAAGACGGTGATAAAGAGGGACTGAAACAAATTGTCGAAGATACTTCTGAAACCGTTGCTAACCTTAAGAAATTCTCTGAAAAATTGAATAAGAGATTCTTGTTATTCAGATTAATGTTTTAAACTAAATTGTTTGCAAATTATCTGAATATCATATAAAATCTTCTTATGGAATATAAGTTTTTAACAGAAACTGTTGATGAAGAAAATATTATTTTGCCTGAATCAGACAAAATAAACCCGTTTCTTTTAAAAAACAACTATGCTGATATAATGAAAGCAATAGATTTTATTGCTTCTAAAGAACAGTTTTTATATATTCACGGCTTTTTAGGAACCGGGAAAAGGCAATTTATAAATTATGTAACAGATTTTTTGAATAATGAAGTAATAAAACTTGAGTATTATTGCAAAGTATCAACTGTTTGCGATGATATATTGTTAGCATTTATTGATACAATTGAAAAGAATTCTATTTCTAAAGCCGTTAATTTGAATGCAAAAGTAACTACTTTGGCTGTAAAATTTCAGCAGTATGTCGATTCTATAAAAAAACCGTTTATAATAATTTTACATTCGTTTGACGACATTTTGGATGAGAATAAAGAACTTGTTATAAATTGTTTTGAAAACATTGCATCTAAGCAGAATATAAAAATCATTGTATCTACACGTGCGATGATTCAAAATGTTTTAGGCACATTAAAACCTGATAGAAAAATATTTTTAAAAGCTTTTTCAAAAGAGCTTTTTAAAGAGTTTCTGTCAACAAATAATATTCAATCAACCCAGACAACACTAGAGGATTTTTACAAATATACACGAGGGTATTACTATTATACGGCCCTATCTGTAAAAATAATTCAAGCAATGAAGATTTCATTGAACGATTTTTTGGATAAATTTACAAATTCAGAAATGAACTTTGATTCGTTTTTGGGATTGACATACGTAAATCTTATTCCTGCAACCATTAGAAATTTTTTCTGGTTTTTAAGAACAATAAGACACGGCATGACTATTAATGCTCTTGCGGTATTTGAGTTATATGATGAATTTTCAATCGAGTATTTAAAATCGAATTTGATGATATTTTTAGTTGGCGAAACCGTATATGTTCAGGATTATTTTCAACAGAATATTAATATTTCAATCCCTCCAAAAACCGAAATAAAACTACATAAGTATATTATAAGTATTTATGAAAAACAACTAAAAGAACCTCTACAAACAAGAGAAATAATGATATCCCGCCAGGCACTAAGGGCTGAGATAGAATATCATAATAAGTGTATAGAGGAGCTGGAAACAGGGAAAAAATCTGAAATTATTGTAGAAACACTTTCTGAAGTAAAGCCTAAAGAACCAACCAGCCAAACAACTAGCACAAAAAGTCTTGATGCAAGAATTAAGAATGCGATGAGGCTTGCTGAAGAAAGAAAGTTTACTGAAGCAATTGAAGAATTTTTAAAAATACATGATTCTGGAGAAGCAGATACCAGAACAGTATCTGTCGTACGACTTGAATTAGCCCGGCTCTATAAAGAAATAAATGAATACATAAAAGCTCAGCATTATTACGAATTAGTTGAACTGTATTATAAAAAACAAAATGAAGTTATAAATTTAATGTACTTGTATTATGAAATAACAGATTTGTATTACAAAATGTATAAGTATGAACGAGCTATAGAAACAATAAAAAAAGTAATATATTCTGTTGATACACCACAATCATTAATGGTATCTTCCTGCACACTGCTCGGAAACATATATTCTGCAAATAATAACCCGGAAGAGGCATACTCGTATTATAGAAAAGCTCTGGATTCTTTGGATGAAAACACTCCTGATAATGTGCTAGCAGAATTATATTTTAAATATGCTCTTGCAAACGATGACAAGAATGATGAAAAAATTGCAATGGAATATTATGCCAAATGCATAGCCATCTCCGGCACCAATCCTTATAAAGCTCTGGCGTATTCTAATATAGCTTTATGTTATTATGACAATGAAAACTTTGCAGATGCAGAAGATTGCTTTAAACGAGCTTATCATATAGAAAAAGCAAATAATAATTATGATGGTATCTACTACACAGCCTCATATCTTGCAAAGATTTATGTTAAGAAAAATTCACCAAAAGCCTTAAATTTCCTTTTGGAAGCAAAGCAAAGTGCAGAATTTATAAACGAGGATTTTTATATACTAGAAGCTTCTTTAGCACTTGGAGATTATTATTACAACGATATTAAAATGCATAAAAAAGCCCTTATAGAATATATTAAAGCTGCAAGAATCGCACAAACATTGGGTTCTTCTGTAGATACTATAAAAATTGAACAACGAATCAATGATATGCGGCTTAGAATGGATAAAGAAACTTTTGAAGATATAGAGAAAAAGTATGGTGCAATTTAAAATAAAATCAGATTTTAATGATTATATGACAGCTTTTTTGGAAGAAAATTCAAAACTGAATTTGATATCAAAAAATGATGAAAAATACCTATTTGAAAAACATATCTATGATTCTTTATCAATAAAACTTTTTTTTGAAACCTATCCTTTACAAAAGGATAGCAAACTTTTGGATGTAGGATGCGGCGGGGGGTTTCCTTGTGTTCCAATAGCAATCGAATATCCAGAGCTGAATGTTATCGGAATAGATAGCATAAGAAAAAAAATTGAATCCATAAATAATATAAAAACAAAACTTGGATTAACTAATTTAACAACTATTTGCAACCGTGTTGAAAATATAAAAAACCAGCAATTTGATATTATAACAAGCAGAGCTGTTGCAAATCTAGCAAAAATATGCGGTTATGTATTACCGCTACTGAATAAAGATGGACACTTTGTTGCTTACAAATCAAAGAAAACCTTTGATGAATTAGAGGAAGCCAAACCTGTTTTGAGAAAATATAATGCTAAGGTATTGGATATAATAAACTATGAACTTCCTCTTGAAGAACTCTATGAAAGAAACTTGATAATTATAGGTTTTTGATTACAGGAATTTTGCTTTTAATAAACTTTAATCCTACGCCTATATATGTGGTTAATATCATTGTTAACACAAAATACAAATAAGTGTTTTGAACAGGATTGAAAATCCAATATATATTATGCTCATTCCTTTCGCTAAAAGGAATACCTTTTATATAAAATATTACAGCGGTAATAATATACATTACAAACAAATGATTTGCCATTATGTGATAGGTATTTTCACCTACAAGTTTTATGAATTTGATACTTTTAAGATAATCATAAGTAACATTTATAAAAAACAGTGAAAACCAAATCCCCGTAAGACTTGTTAGAACTGGAACAATAATTTGGGAGTCAAAACGTGCCCATACAAGCACAAAACTAAGCCCTATTCCGTGAGTAGGGTCAAAGTCTCTGTTAAAATGCCAGAGAATTGCCTGTAAACAAATAACCGCACCAAGAATTTTGGGAGTAAAAATATTGTAATTCCCGTGAATTTTGTGTGTATATAAATGCCCCAAATACACAAAGAATAGAGAAAACATTATCCTTATAGCAATTAAAGAAACAGGATTGAGTTCAAAAATTTTTGAAAGCGGGATTGCAGCAAATCCCATTAGTGTATATATTCCAGCCTTTACCCATTCTTTTTGGCCTCTCAATTGTCTTTGGAAAAACAAAAACATTATCATTGTCATGAACAACTGAGTCACAAACCACATTGGGCAAGATAAATCAAATTGATGCCCATTAAGAAATGGAGTTATAAAAAAGTTTTTAAAACTCAACTCCATGCCCCAAAACTTACCCGTAAGACGAGCAATTACTATCGTTACAATAGCATAAAACGCTGAATATAAAAAATATAAAACTAATAAACTCTTAATTCTACGTCTTATAAATTCAACAACATTATCTAAATATTTATCTTTAAACAACATCCCTGAAATAAAGAAAAATAAAGAAAGCTGAAAAGAATAAGGCGGAAACATATCAAACATCCTAAACTCTAAATGCCCCGATACAACAAGAGTTATCGCAAGAGCCTTCAATAGGTTTATTTTATCAGAAAAAACTTTATCCATATTGTCGATTGTATCACAAAAAAATTAAAACTTTTTCATTTTTATACCACTGCTCCTGCTTCTTGAATGCGCCATAAAAATTTTGTGAACTTTTGTAACAATTTTACAAAATCGTGCAATTCTATACTAAAAATATACTTTATATATATGTAAACAAGATAAACCAAATGACAAATATTAAACAAACACGACACAAACCTTTCATACAACCTACACACTAACCTTCTACACATGAAAAATTAATTAAAAAAAATTCCAAACCTTTCTTAAAAAGAGAGGTTTTTTTTTGAGCAAATTATTTTCTATAGATTCTTAAGTGCCTATCTGCGCCTTCACCTACTGATGTGCTGATAAGATTATATTGGTCAACAAGCTCGTGTTGCAGCTTTCGTATCTGAGTAGTTTGTGGAGCGAGCTCAATTACTTCTGCGCCTTCCATTATACTTTTTATAGCATCTCTTGCTTCATCAAGAGCTTTTTCAGTATCATCAGTATAGCCTTGTAAAGTTTCCACATCGCCTGGACGAATATCAAGCGCATCTTTTAAAACTTTTTGTATTTGAGCCATGGAGTTTGTTTTTACATAAAAAATCTGGACTCTGTATTCTTTTGCAGTATTAAGAATCTTAGCCCCGCCTTTAGCAAAGTTTTTATGGGCTATTACGATATCTGCATCTTCAATATTTCTAGTTAACTCCAGATTAAAATTCAAACGTTCAATCAGTTTTTCAACAATAGTCCTAGATACAGCATATAAATAA
This sequence comes from Candidatus Gastranaerophilales bacterium, assembly GCA_944323405.1. GTDB lineage: Bacteria > Cyanobacteriota > Vampirovibrionia > Gastranaerophilales > Gastranaerophilaceae > CAG-196. The sequence goes on along the minus strand of CALUSJ010000044.1, from coordinate 16,451 downwards.
AGCTTTTTAAGTGGTTTTGCCTGCTCTACATATTTTTGTCTAGAGAATGAAAAATTCATACTGTTATCTTGAGCTTGTTCTGGCACTTCCTGTTTTACCGGCTCCTGAATTGTTTCTGCCTGTTTTTCTTCGACTTTTCTGATTTCTGGTCTTATCGGCCAGCCTCTTAAAATATAATCTACAGCTTCTGAAGTATTTTTATAAACAGCAAGCGTATTTCTATCCAGAATCTCTATAACTATATCAAATGTAGGCTGTTTTTCTCTTTCAAGAACTGTTTTTTGTGAAGCTCTTCTTTTTGCTTCGTCATCACCTAATGTAACTGATTGAATTCCGCCGACTAAATCCGAAAGTGTCGGGTTTTTTATCAAACTTTCTAAGCAGTTCCCGTGCGCAGTTGCAATAAGCATAACCCCTCTTTCAGCAATAGTTCTAGCAGCTTGAGCTTCGGCTTCAGTACCTATTTCATCTACAACAATAACTTCCGGCGTATGGTTTTCTACAGCTTCAATCATAATATCTTTTTGAAACTCTGGCTGCGGAACCTGCATTCTTCTTGCGGTACCGACAGCAGGATGAGGAACGTCACCGTCGCCTGCAATTTCATTTGAAGTATCTACAATTACAACACGCTTTCCTAATTCATCTGCAACAAGGCGGGAAATTTCTCTTAGTTTTGTAGTTTTACCAACACCTGGAGGGCCTAAAAACAAAATACTTTTGCCCTGTGTGCAAATATCTTTTATACAGTCAATTGTACCTGTAACAACACGACCAACACGGCAGGTAAGTCCTACGACTTTACCTTGACGGTTTCTAATAGCGCTGATTCTATGTAAAGTACCGGGAATGCCGGAGCGGTTATCGTGTGTAAACTCCTGAAGATGAGAGGTTATAAACGAGAGGTCTTCTTCGTTCACAACATCACAATGCAATTTTTCAATCTTTCCGCCTGAGTGACGAACTTCTGGAATTCTTCCCAAATCCAAAACAATTTCTATTACATCTTCCAATCTATCAGAAGACAAATTAGACACAACTTTCTGGGGCATTATTGCTAATAATCGCTCGAGGTCATTTTGAAATTGTAAATTGTTCATCATTCTTTTATATTAAAGCCTTTCTGCTCTCGCATTTGGCGGACAACGATTCAATTTTGATCTCCTGTTCTTATTATAACATACAATTTATCATTTTTACATAATTTATTTTTGCTCTGTTATTTAAGAAATGTAAAGATTAGGTTAAGAATAAGGCAATTTATATAAACAACAAAACTTTATATAAATATAAATAAACAGTAAAAAGTACATCGGGAAATTAAGATAAGGAGATTAAAGATGGCAGGAGAAATTTCGAATGTAAGTTATGTAAAAATTTATAGCGGTGATACTCTTGAAAAAATCGCCAAAAGACATTTTACCACTGTTGAAAAATTAATGGAGCTAAACCCTAAAATTGAGGACAAAAATGTTATACTCAAAGGCGACACCTTAAAAATTCCTGTAACAATTTTTGAAAATCAAGATGGGGAGATTCAAGAAATTAGCGAAAAAATGGCCGACAGGGTAGAATTAAGCAATCTTTTGGATTCTGCAAAAGTTGAAAATCCAGTAGATACTGTTCAGATAAAACAAGAAGTAAAAACAGTTCAGCCAGCAGAAGCTCCAGCTGCAAAACAGGTGGAAACACCGGCTGTAGTAGCTAAAGAAAACAGCGGCAGTGAAGAAAACAATATTGGGAAAATACTATTTGGAGCCGGTTTAGGATTAGTTGCTGCATTTGGCTTGTTTGGAGCTGGCAAAGGAGTAAAACTTCTTATGAAAAAATTTACAAAAAATAAGGCCGTAATAAAGGAAGTTATGCAAGAGCCAAAGGTTAATGTCGCTGTGCAAACTCCAGTTACAGCGATGAAACCAACGGCAGAAGCTCAAGCTAAAATTGCAACTATTGAAAAACAATTATCAGAACCTACTGATTACAAAAAAGTTGCCGAGTCTTATATTTCTAATAAACCTTCTGAAGAAGCTCATAAGGCTTTACAGAAAGAATATGATGCCCTTGCTGTGCAAACTCCAGTTCCTGCAATGAAACCAACAGCAGAAGCTCAAGCTAAAATTGCAGCTATTGAAAAACAATTGGCAGAACCTACTGATTACAAAAAAGTTGCTGAGTCTTATATTTCTAATAAGCCTTCTAGAAAGGAACATAAAGCTTTACAGAAAGAATATGATGCCCTTTCAATAGAACCACAAAAAACGGAAACTGTTACAACAAATAAACGCAGTTTAAGAGTTAGAAACAGAAAAAAATCAAAACGTTATCGCAATAATGATAACCAGCCAAAGAATTTGAAAGAACTCATGAATAAAAGAGCCAGAGAAGCTGCGAATGCACGAAAAAAAGCGGCAATACAAGAGCAAGAAGCAGCTGTTAAACAAAAACAAGAAACACAAACAACAAGCCTAGCATCTATAATACAAGCAGTAGCTGACAGAAGAAAACATTTAGAATCAATTGGATTAGGCAATGCGCACGCTTCAGCAAGTACAAAAATGAGCTGGCAGAAATATGCGCAAGAGCACGGGACCAAATACGTTCCGCCAAAGAACGGTGTTGCAGAAGCTGATAAACGAGCAGAAGAAATTATAAAGGCAAATGCACAGAAAAATAAAGAAATAGACGTATTTTCTAGTACACACCCCGAGTTAAAAGTTGAATATGTATATACATAAAAATTCCCAATAAATTCTCTTTTTGAGAGGATGACTAAAAAAGTCATCCTCTTTTTTCGATAGAAAATATCTTACTAAAATTAAGTCTCAATATAACCTATATAAGGTAAGTTACGATAATAACCATCGTAATCCAACCCATAACCGACAAGAAATTTGTCATCTACTTCAAACCCATAATAATCTGGGTCTATTTCGACTTCGCGTTTCACTTTTTTATCTAAAAGCGAACAGAATTTTAAAGATTTTGTCTTAAAATTATGTCTGATAAAATCAACCAGAAATCTTGCAGTATGGCCGGTATCTATAATATCCTCGACTATCAAAACATTTTTAGCATTCAAATCAGGAAGTGATATATCAACAGCATTAACTTTTCCCGTAGATGCAAACCCAGAGCCGTAGCTTGAAAGCCTTATAAATTCCATTCTTAAAGGCATCTTGAGATATTTTGACAAATCAACAGTAAACATTATAGAGCCTTTCAAAACGCAGATTAAATACAATTCCTCGCTTCCATAATCATTATTGAGTTTATCACCCAAAACCTTTATTGAATTTTGAATTTCTTCTTCGGTAAATAAAACCTTTAAATCCGCTTCCGTAATCTTTTTCATATTATATTACCTCTAATACATGTGTAGGTTTTGTTCTCACTCCTATTTTACTGCTTAACCCGACTCCTAAAACCCACAGAACTTCATCTTCATTGCATAGCAATAAAATTCCGTCTCTATTATGCTTTGCAACACCTTTAGCATTCATATATTTTTTTAATTTCATAGAGCCTGTCATACCAAAAGGTCTTATTACATCTCCATCCTTCCTTGTGCGCAGTATAAGAGGGAATTTAACTTCTGATAAATCCACATACGCAAAATTAGAAGTCGATTCAGGGAATACAAAAATATCTTTATCAACATATTTCTTTATACTCAAAGTTTTATCACCGATTTTATACTCGCCTTCACCAGAAATCAAAACTTCCTGTTTTAAATCAACAACTTCTGATTTAACTTTCGGAGGAATTGTCTCAATGATTTTATCATCAGCATAAAGCCAGAGAGCAGAAGCCAGAGACTTTGTGCTCCCGTTTCTCTGATTAATATTGGCTTCTATAAAATCAAAAAGCTCGTTGATTTTTTTGTAATCATAATCCAAATCAAGCATCTGTATATATTCATGTAAAAAACGCATTTTTACAGGCGTTGAAAGTTTTTTGTATTCAGCCGAAATAATTTTATCATCCCTGAAAATATTCGGTCTTATTGTTTTCAAGTACTCTTCTATAATTTCATTATCGCTTATTGCATTTGCAGAAAGCGTGTTTAAAGCATCTTTTACCCCTTCATTAATTTTTTCTAATGCTGGGATAACATTTAAGCGCAGATAATTTCTTGTATAAGCGGTATTTGAATTAGAAGAATCATTGTTCGGGCTTAAATTATTTTCATTGCAGTAATCAACGATTTCGGAGCGTTTTGTCTTTAAAAGCGGGCGGTAAAAATACCCCCTGTTTTCAGAAATCCCTTTGAGACCAACAAGGCCAGTTCCTTTTATAACCCTATATAAAACCGTCTCGGCATTATCATCCTTATTATGCGCCGTAAAAACAGCATCTGCATCAAATTCTTCATACGCTTCTTCGAAAAACTCATATCTTGCAATTCTTGCTTCATTTTCAGTTTTCTTTAAACCTTTTGGAGCTTCTTTAAGATAAAACTCAAACCCTTTGGCTGCTGCAAAAATCCGGCAGATTTCCTGCTCTCGTAAAGACTCTTCACCACGCCAATTATGGTTAAAATGTGCCGCCACAACAGTTAAATCTTCAAACTCAGGCAATTCTTTAATTTTAGACATAATATCAAGAAGACACATAGAATCATACCCGCCGGAAAAACCAACTACAATGGTTTTATCTTGCAGATTGTACTTTTTCATAAAATCCGCAACTCTTGTGACTAAACCTTCCATTTTATATACACTGCCCCTGAATTCCGTGTTTGATTTCAACAGCATCCACGCCAAGCTGATCGAGAGCCTTCATTGCTAATGAATCCGGCTCATCAATTATAGCAAGCAGTAAATCAACCGCTTCTATCTTCGGTTTATTAGATTTTTTAGCTGAAAGCCAAGCCTTCTCCAGAACCTTTTTTGCTCTTGCCGTGAATATAATTTCTTTATCGAAATACTCATTGCCGTACCCAACAAGGTTTTCTACTACCATACGGGCATCTTTCATTGTAATTTCGAGATCATTTAAAACTTCAAAAGCCCTGCTTGTACCCTCTGCAATAATTCCTAGAAGAAACATTTCAGTACCTACAATATTACGCCCTATCCTTCTGGCCTCTTCTTTTGCTAACTTCATTATTGTAAGCGTTTCAGGCATTTGTTTTTCTATCGGTTTTAAAATATCATTTGAAAGTCCTTCGGTATTTATACCAAGAGACTTGATAATATCATAAGCAAGCCCCTTTTGGGTTTTTAAAACGCTTAAGACAATATGCTCTGGAGTAATCACGGATGAACCGAGTTCTTTGGCTGTCTGGAGTGCAGAATTCATCATTAAAAAAGCATTCGGAGTAAATATAATCTTTTTTCCTTCATATTCAGCCTGTCTTGACTGCTGTTCCGCAAGTTTTTCTTCAAAATTCGTGCTATTTAAGCCGTAATTATTAATAGTTTTGACAAGTTCACTATCGGCATTTTCTAATATTGAAGCCATAATCTGTTCAGTACCTAAGATTTCATATCCTTTTGCAGAAAGCTTTGAAACTGCCCCATCTAAAACCCCGGCAAGAGCCTCGCCTTCATAAATTGATTCAAAATTATTGTTTTTATTTTCTTCGTCCAAAGCTTCTGGGTGCTCAAGACGCTTAATTTTACGCTGCACAAGCTTTGTTAAAATATCACGAGAATTATAAACATCAAAATTAAAATGATTTAAAATCGCCTGAATATTTGAGTTTTTATCAGATATCACGGAAAGAAACAGATGCTCAAAAAGAATATTTGTATTACCCGATCTGCTGGCTAAATCAAGAGTATGTTTCAAAATATCTTTGAAAGAATGGCTGAAATGGATATTTTCTTTGTGCTTCGGTGTTCTGATAATATATTTTTCAACTTCAGTCCTGCAAGCCTCCGAAGTTACACCATACATCCTAAATAATTTTAAAGAAACGCCTTTAGCCTCGATTACAAGCGCAAGGAGCAGATGCTCAGGCAAAACCTCACCGCAGCCCATACCGCTTGCTAATTTTTGGGCTTCACTTACTACATTTACCGCTCGTTCCGTAAATCTTTCAAACAAAACTATTCTTCCTCGTCTTCTTCATCCAATGATTCTATATATTCACAAACTCTCTGAAATTCGTCTTCGTCATCAATTGTTTGGAAATAGCAGTCCTCACCCTCTTCTACATATTCCATAACAATAACTTCGGCATCTTCATCTCCTTCTTCATCTATCGGTAAAAGAAGAGCATAAGTCTTGTCCTCATAATCAATTACATCATAAACTTCACATTTAACGATTTCACCATCGTTGTCAATAATTTCTACATACTGCTGTTCGTTTTCTTCACTCATAATCATTTCCCTAAATATTGTTCTAGTATCACACAGGCACTTTCCATATCTACAAGGCCTTTATTTTTTCTGAAATCAACTTTTCTTTCTCGAAGTCTTTCTTCGGCTTCTTCGGAAGTTAATCTTTCATCTTCTAATATTATATCAAAACCAATAATTTTTTGTGAAAATTCTATACAATCTTTAGCCTGACTGCCTTTTGAGCCATCCATATTAAGAGGAATACCCACTACAATTTTTTCAACCCTGTTTTCTTTCGCAATTCTAATAATTTCTTCAATCGCTTTTTCTTCAGGAATCCTTGATATAAAAGAATGCGGAGTTGCGATTACTTGAAGGAAATCGCTCAATGCTATACCGATTCTTTTTGTTCCGACATCAAGCGCCATAACTTTATGCATTATCAACCCACCTTGCTTCTATGCTTGATATTATCATATCAAGCTGAAGCAGTTGAAAATCATCTACTTTTGGCTGCATACGCTTTTCAAAAATATTAGCAGCTTTTCTTTGATTCTTGAGCAAATACCGCTTGCCGACATAATATTCATAAATACTCTTTCTAATAATATTAGTAAGAAACATATAATTAGTACCAAGTGAATAAAACAACTGCGCAAGCTCTTTATCGCCTTTTAAAAACCTTAAATAAGCCGCAATATTAAACATAACAATCTTATACGCAAGCTCTTTTGCAGTATAAATACTATCATAGTTATCCGCAATAAACTTATCCAAATCTACATTGAACTTGCTGGATTTAAATTCAGCAGAAAGCTTGTCAATAAACGCCTTAAACTCTTCAGATGTTATCTCGTCAAAAAACCAGTTTTGAACATAATCACTCAAACACAACTTATCAATATCTTTTTGATTAAGCTCTTTTTTTTCAAGATTAATCTCGGGTTTTTCCGGCTCAATATCTAAAAGTATACTCTGCCAGCAAATATATTCATAAGGAATAGGCTCATTATTAAGATGCGAATTCTCTACCGCTTGAGTTAACAAATATTTTGCAATTCCTGGAGAAATTTCATATCGTTCTTGATAATTGTAAAACTTATCAACAATCTTGTAAAAATCCTGTTCTGTCATAGAATTAAATCCAAAAGAATCCAATATACCGTATCTTGGATTTATAACAATTGCTAAGAATTGCAAAGATTTGTTTTCCCTTTTTCTAGAAAAAATAATCGCCATGTTCCCGTGACCGTCAGGGAATGAAACATATGTTTTATAAGGCTTTGTTTCTTTTAAAATATTTCTATAAAAATCCTCTGTCTTATCAACCCTTATACCAGCCATCTTAAGCTCAGAAACGGCCTTGTGAATCTTTTGCAGCAGATTTTCAGGAGCATAAGTTTTTGCATTTTCTAAAGCATGATACGCAAGCTGAGATTTAGAACGCCCCAAAATCTCCAATGCAACATTTCCAACCTCTGTATCCATATAATAAATAAAAACAGGAATAAGTATATTCGCTAAAGCATCATGAGAATAATCTTCTTCTAAAGACTTTATTAGAATCATCTTATCGTCATCATTTATGGCATTCAAAAAATCCATGAAATCTATCTGTGCTTCAGGATTCATTATGGCTGTATCAAGAAGTTCTTTTGTCTCCTTGTTTATAAGCTCATTAAACTGCTCAAAATATCCGCTTATAACATCATAGTCGATTTTGTTACCTAAATCTTTAAGCATATTAAAAGCAATCATTTTAATATTATCATTAAAATCTGGAGACTTAATAACACCCCAGAGTTCATCGTTCAAAGTCTCTTTATCAATCAATTCCATAAGCAGCCAGCAAATAAGCATCGCTTTTTGTTCAGAAGCATTAGCCAGCTCTTTTATAAGCACTTCCAAAACCGTTTTCTTGTCTTCAATTCTTTTTAGCTCAGTAATCAAAGCTGAATTAGGCTGCGCAGAAGTTGATAAAGCCGTCAAAGTTGCTAAAATCTCCGCTTTTATTTGAATTTTATTCATAAAATGAAGCCCTCTAAAAAACACTCTCTTCTAAAGATTGTAACTTAAAAATAAGGTTTGCGCAATATAAACAAGTTTGTTGGAAAGTAACAAGGGGCAGGGGACGTTTTGGGGAATAGGGAATAGGTAACTTAGCAGAGTTGAGGAGTTTAGAGGTTTAGGAGTTTAGAAGAAGTTAAGGGGTATTTTTATTTTGAACTTTGTTCTATTAAAATATTCAAAAACCCTTACGGGATGCCCCTTCCCACCCTGCCTCCTTGGCAAGGGAGGGAACTGCGTGTACCTGGCGTACAGAACCCCCTCCCTAAATAGAAAGTGGGTGGTGGGGATAAATTAGTTTAGTATCTTAGAAAAATTTCTTACGTGCAAAAAGCAACTATATAACAGAATAAATATCCATTCCTTCGTCTTCTTCAACACCATTTGAATACATAGAAATAAGTTCTGTATCTTTCAAAAACTTAAAACTATGTAAAAGATTTCTTCTTATGATAAAAAAATCACCAGACTTAATATTATGAACTTCTTTTTCTTGGGAATTTATACTATTGAGCTCAAGCTCAATTTGGCCGGAGATAATATAGAAAGCTTCATCGTTGTTTTTGTGATAATGCCCTCCCCTAAAGACTCCTGATTTGGTGGTAATATAATTGACCTGCTTCCAGCCATCGTGCACAAGCTGTGTAATAGTTCCTCTATCATCGTTGAATTCAAAATCAGGTTTTATAAATTCGATTAACATAATATAATTATCCTCTAAAATTCTAATTCTATTTTTTCAATATTAAGTAGTTTTTTTAATTTGGTATTATCTAAAACAGCATTTTTGGCACGTTTTGCCTTAAAAATGCCATCACAATTATTTATAGAAATTCCTTTAACATATGATTTATCAAGATTAAAATCTTCGCACATTTTAATTACAACATCATATTTGGAAAGTGGCTTGTCAGAAGCAATATTAATAATTTTTTCATCACAAGCACCATATTTTTCTATAATTTTTATCAAAAATTTTGCACATTGATTAAAGCTAAGTGTAGATCTATATGAATCATTAAACATTTCAACTACTTTTTTTGACTTGATATCTTCAACTATTTTATTGAAGAAATGTTTTTTATATTCAACTAAACTAGTACCTATAATGAAAGGAAATCTTACCACATTAAATCCTTTTGCAATAGTGATTTGTTCAGCAAGCACTTTATTTTTACCATAAAGATTTACAGGATTTGTTGGGTTATCTTCTGTAAAAGAAATATCGATACTACCTTCACCATATACAGTATCAGTAGATGAATAATAAAAACATCCTGCATTAGTAAGCGCATTAACAACATAAGCTAATGATGTAATATTAATATCCCAAGCAAGAGCAGGATTTTCTTCTACTTTATCGGGGTGATGATAGGCACAAAGGTAAATTACCTTTGTACCGTTATCAATCATATTATTAACTTTATTAATATCATTTCTATCTTGAACGTTTACTTTTTCCCAATGAATTCTTTCGTTTTCTAATTCAGGTTTATTTGACGAAAAAGTTGCAATAACTTTTTCATCAGTAAGTTCAAGAATATTTTTTATAATATAACGGCCTAAAAAACCGCTTCCACCCATTACTAAATACATATTATTATTTCCTCATCTTTATCAAATCTTTATTATCTTTTCTTAACATAGATATAATTTTTTTATTTTTATCACGTTTTTTTCCAAATAATATAAAAAATTGTATAAATTCATAAAATAACAATTCTAATTTAACAAAAGTCCTTATTATTTTTCTTAACCTGTCTTGAAATTTACTTAAAATCGAAAAATCATTTTTTATAATGCCATCAACGTAATTATACTTAAATAAATCTCTAATATATCTTTCTTGTTTTATAATATTATCTGTGTTTACCTTATCTTCATAATATTTTTTTACATATATTGTATTTCGTTTAGAAAATGCTAATATTTTTTTGTCTTTAAATACACTATTAAAAATCAAATAATAAACTAATAATTCATCAATATAATCAAATGTAAATTCATAATAATTTTGCAAATTATTATTCCTAAACAAAAATTGTCCATTAGAACAAACTGCATCAAAATTATAAATTTCATTATTAGAAATTAATTTAAAAATAACTTGAGAAAGAGCATTTTTATCCCAAGATTGTATAACTCCTGAATATGCTATATCTGCATTTTGATTATCTTCTAATTGCCGTTTTAAAGTTATCAAATGATCTTTATACCAAATTTCAGAATCATTAATTATAATATAATAATCACTCTTAATATCATTTAAAGCATTATAAAATTGTTTACCAAAAGAAATTATTTTTGTACCTGTTAAATTATAAATTTTTGAACCTATTATTTTAATTGGAAATAGTATATTATTATTTATATAATTATTTATATTGTTCTGTATAGATTCATCACATAAAATAACCAACTCAACATTTTTATATATTTGATTTGTTATATTTTTAATAACATTTTTGAGTTTATTTTGAACGTTCTCTTCTAAAGTTTTAGCTTCCAAATTATATATAATTGAAATTTTTTCATTATTATTCTGAGCAAATAACATTTTTGAAACAGCTTTTTCCCTGTTTTCATGATTTAAATAAATATTAGTAATTGTTTTATTCATTGAAAATTTAGTTTTAAAAATATCTTGAGCTTTCAAGATTATTTCTTTTACCTTTTTAGGATTTTCTTGAATCCATTGATATTTTTCCATTATCTGACGATAAGTATCTTCTATATCATATTTATTAAAATTAATAAATAATGCAGCATCTGAAAAATGTTCTTTTACAAACGGATTATCATCTGAAATAATAATTGCACCACCAGCAATAGCTTCATAAATTCTACTAGATGCCGCACCAGTTTTTCTATGTAAATCAGATGATAGACATAATACAATACCACATTCATTAATTTTATTTAACATAGAAACCCCATCAAAAGGAATCTCACCTTCATAAGATTTATAACCTTTCCAAGGTCTTTTATTTTTCCATTCTTTTATTTTATTAGGTCCAAAAATTCTAATACAGCCACTATTATCTAATGTCTTAAAAAGACCTGCATGACGTCCTTGTCCCCTATTAAATAATATTTCCCAATTAATACCGCAATAAAAAATTTTATCAAATTTTTCAGCTGGAGGCTTAATAATACTTTCTGGAAAAGATGCAACAAATAAAGATGCACCTTCTAAATCCCTTGGAGAATTTAATAAAATACTTTTTAGATGATTTAACATTGTACCGTCACCATAAATTAAAAAATCATCATTTTGTATATAATTATCTATAAAAGTAGAATAATCATTATCATTTAACAAAAAATCTGGAGGATTCCATAGAGGATGGTAATAAAAAGCATCTAATTTTTTTGAATCTCTAAAATGACTAGAAATAATAAAATCAATTTCATTAGTATCTATTTTGTTTTTTGTCAAATTTTGATATTCATCAAGAATATACCCGTCTTCTGATATTATATAACACTCTTTACCAAGATCTTTTGCTGCAATTTTTAATCTTTCAAAAACTTCTTTTTCAGCACATACAGCCCCTGGCCATGTTGATATTACTGCAAATTTATTTTTCATATCTATATTATCCTACCTTTATTATTCATTTATATTTTATTAATCAAGATAAATCATGTTTAACTTTGGATTCATATAACTTACAGCCATTGGAACATTAGAATTTTGGAAAATAAAATAATCCATTTTTGATAAAATTTGCATATCAAATAAAATTTCTTCAGCTAATTTAATATTCCTTAAAGAATCTTTTACTGATCTACGCTGCTGTAACTCATACCCAATAAGATATCTACCGGCTTCCATTTTATCTTTTTCATATTCCATTTCCTCTTCCCGAGTAAGGCGTGAAATATCATTAGAATATAAAATATTGTTAGGATATCTTTTAACAAAATAATCTAATGCAATATCATTATCAGTTGCAATATATAAAACCCAATTTTGATCAAATACATCAATACTATTATTTTTCAATATTTTAAGTATCTCATCATTATATTTTTCAAAATGCTTATGAAAATTTGTATTTTCTATATTCTCAATAGATTCATCAGGATGTGCAGCACATCTAATATGTATACCTATTTTAAATTTATTTTCTAAATACTTATCAGAAAAATCATCAATTTTATTTTGATATTCAGGTCTTAATTTTATATATTTTTCATATGCTTCATGATATTTTTTTCTAAATTCATTAAAATAATCATCTTTATACAAACTTTTAGACATATGAGCCAGATTTGGTTCTTTTTCTATATTGTACTCAGTAAAAAAGCTTTGTTTAATAGCTTTTTCATACATAATATCAGATTGATATAATTCTTTTGAAACTATATCTTCACTATATGGAAGTTCAAATATTTTAAGAAAAACATTTTCATCTTCTGCTTTTCCATAACAAAAAGACCAAAAATTGTGATCTTTAAAAACATTATATCGATTTCTAGCCAAATTTATAATTCGCCAATCCGGAAGATATATTTCATTTTCTTTAGAATATACTAATAAACTTACATATTTATTCAAAACAGAACCAAAACCCGCATCATGAATGGGGACAGGGATTAGTTCCCCTTTTATATTATACTCCTTTCGCTTTTCATAATAATTATATTTTACATATAAATTTTGTTCTTTGAACTGAAGGCCAGACTTTAAAATTTCATTATTATGTCCTAGTATTAAATCTTGAGGAAATAATAACTGATTATAAAATATTTTATTATTTTCTAAACTATATATTTTTCCAATATCTTTTCTTTTACTTACACTATTCTTACTATATATTTTTTTCTTGTTGTTTACAAAATCTTTTATTATAGAAATAATATTATCAATTTTATTATTCATTGCATATTTATAACAACCTTCAACATTAGAAATTAATCCCGAAATTTTATATGTATTCGGAAATACTGCACATTTTCCGCAAGTTACACTTTGGATAGGATTATACATATAATTTTCAACATTTTCAGTATAAACTATTAAATCAAATTTTTTATTTATTTCATAAATTTCAGGTGGTAGTAAATATAAAAAACCTTTTTTTAATTTAATATTGCTTGTTTGTAATTTTTCTAATTTTTTTACAATACATTCTTCATCTTTTATACACTCTCTTTGAAAATTTGGATTTGCTTCAAAATAAATAAATTCAATATCAATATTATTTTTTATTAAAAAATTATTTATTACTAAAAGAGGCCTAAAATATAATTCTAAATCTTTAATATTACCTATAAAACAAATTTTTACTTTATCTTCATTGGGATAAAAATTAAATCTTTCATACAAATTTAAATCTATTGAAAAAGGAATATAAAATTTAGGTAACAAAACTTCGTTTTTGTATAAAACATCATCCATTCCTTTTATAGGATACAATACCGCATCAAAACTAATATTTACTGTATTACTTACATTTTCATATATTTTTTCATTATCTACTGGTATAATATATGCATATGCTATTTTTGCAGGCTTTAAAGGAGTTACCAATTCAAAATTTGCATCTATTATTTGTATAGAAATATCATACATAGAAGCATCAATATTTTCTATACTAGAACTATACAATACCTCTTTGTAATCTTCATTTTGTTCATAAGTTTCATTATCAACTCTTATTAATTTTCCCGATAATATGTCAAAAAAGTGAACTACTATATTTTTATATTCTAGAGATTTTAATATAGAATTTGAATATAAAGACAAATAACTGGCATATTTTAACGAACCTATTATTAAAATAAATTTTTTTCCACTATCTCTATTTATAATATTAGCTTTAGCCCTTATAATATCTAAGTTTGTAGCCATCATTTGACTTAAATTGTTTATAGAAAATTTTTCAGATAAAAAATATAATTTTAAATTTTGTTCTAGTAGCTCTTCATACTTTTTTACTTTATTTAAAGCTTTTATTTTATAAAAAGGAAAATGACTTAAAAGTTTATATAAATTAATTTTATATAAGCAATAAATAAATGAACAAAAACTGTCTATTATATTATATAAATTTATACTCTCTTTCAAAATAAAACTCCTTTAGTTTTGCTATGCAACATACTTATGAACTTGACCAAAATTAACATTTACCTCCCCCCCCGGGGTTGTATTGCATACACATTTTCCATCTTTTTGGCAACAAAAATAATCCCATTTTCTGGGTATTTAATATAATTAGTATGCAAATCTTGCCAACCTAGACCTGTACCTCTACAAAAATCTTGAATTAGAAATGGCGTAAAACTATGTGTTTGAAATGAAAGACCTTGTTCATTAAACTTAGATTTCCACCAAGTAACATCCTTCAATGTTATATGATAAATAATACCATCTTTCTCGTATGGAAGTTTTGAGATTGAACCTAAAAAGTAACCATCCTTATCTAGATTTTGAAAAACATTATTTAAAAAATTAGGAATAAGGGTTTCAGGAATATGTTCTAAACATTCCCAACAAGAAATTACTTTAAACTTATAAGGTTTTCCTTCTTTTTCAAAGTAATATTTTTTAGTGGCATCACAAGTAAGCAGATTGTTTTTTAAAATACTCCAGTAACCGTGACCTATCTTTTTATTGAAATCAGAGCCATCTATTCCAAAAGCTACTATACCCTGCATTATGGCATCAAAAACAATACCTCCGGCACCACAGCCTATATCAAGAAGAGATGCTTCCTCTCCAAAAAGTTCAATTATTCTTTTTGTGAAAGACGGATGTCTAGTCATACCATCCAAGGTTGCTTCTGGATATTTACAATCGTTACTTTCAGCTGCACAATCCTTTTCTGCAAAGAATTTAATATTACAATGATTGTCTTTTAAGACATTTAAATCATTTAATAAATATAATTGATTTTTATATATTTCAAGATTAAGATAATAAGTATTAAGCAAATCTTGCCTTATATAACAGATTTCTTGTTGAATATTTTTTATTTTATCTTTTTTCAATAATTTTTCAAAATATTTCTTTAAAGACATCATTTCCTCCATCAATAATATTTTTCCCCACTCCCGCTCTTTTCCCGGCTTCGATATCGCTTTGTTTGTCGCCGATGAGGATGGATTGGCTTAGGTCGATATCGAAATCTTTTTGGGCTTTTAATATCATGCCGGGGTTTGGTTTGCGGTCGAATGAATCCTTACGATATTTTTCGATTACGGCTTCTGTATGATAAGGACAAAAGTATTCCGCATCGATTGGGCAGCCTTGCTTTTCAAACTCTTTGTGCACATAATCTCTGAATTTGAAATAATCCTCCTCGGTGTATTTACCCTTAGCGATGCCTGCCTGGTTTGTGATTACGATTATCAGGTAGCCTTCTGACTTAGCATTTCTACACAAATCAAAAATCCCATCGATAAATTCGCAATCCTCGATTTTATAAACGTGATGTTTGTCTACATTGATTACACCGTCACGGTCTAAGAATAAGGCTTTATTAGGCATTCAAGACCTCTCTTTCGAGTTCGGCGCATGCCTGTCTATAGCTCTCTGGGATTCCGATATCTATAAAATAATCCTCTGTCTTATAAAATTTGGGTTTCAATTCCCCAACCATTCCCTCCAAAACAACTTTTTCAAACGAGAATTTTTTATCCGAAATCTCTTCAAACAAATCCTTCTTCACATAATAAATTCCGGCATTTATAAACCCAGCCTCATCCGTATCTTTCTTTTCCGTAAACTCAACCGCTCTTTCGCATTCTGTTTTCACGAGCCCGTATCTCGAAGCGTTTTCAACATACTTGAGCGCAAGTCCGAGTTTTTCACCCTGCATTTTTCTATAAAACTCTGCATAATCCATCTTTACAAACGTATCGCCGTTCAAGATTATCCCATCTTCTATCCCAAATTCTTCAAAAGCCTGCTTAATAGCGCCGCCGGTTCCTAAGAGTTCTTCCTCTACAGAATATTTTACAGGACGCCCGTGGAATTCGGTTTTAAAATAATCCATAATAATTTCCCGCATATGTCCGACACAGAGTACAAACTCATCCGCTCCGTATTGAAGCATATTTTCCATTAAATATTCAAGAAAAGGC
>CALUSJ010000043.1 GCA_944323405.1 Candidatus Gastranaerophilales bacterium | reverse complement strand
AATAGTCAACAGCCTTGCTTGTGATGCTGCCATTCCCATTGTTTTTAGTCCTTTTGGTTTGTCCCTTTACATGGTTTACGGCATTTTTTTGCAAAACTTTAGGGTTTTTGACTATTTTGTTACAATTTGTTACATTTAGGGTATAAAATGATATTCAGTCTATGCTCTTGAAAAGACTTCTACATTGACATCATCAAAAGTATTATTGAAAAAATATGCAGCAGCTGCAACCATAGAAGCATTGTCTGTACAATATTTCATAGCAGGAGCATACACTAAAAATCCTTCATCTTTTAGGCTAAAAATCTTTTTTCTGATTTCTGAATTAGCAGCAACACCGCCTGCTAATACAACTTGTTTATATTTTGTTTCATTAATAGCAGATTTAACTTTTTTATACAAAGTTTCAGAAACGCATTCCTGAAAACTTGCGCAAATATCTTTGGTTGGAATCTCTTTTTCATCGAAGCTTTTTACTAACCTTAAAACGGCTGTTTTTAGTCCGCTAAAGCTAAAATCGTACCCTCCGACTTTAGCTTGAGGCAGTTTAAAAGCGAAAGGATTCCCTTCTTGTGCTAATTTATCTAATTTAGGCCCACCAGGATAGGGGAGTCCTATTAAACGTGCAACTTTATCATAAGCTTCTCCAACAGCGTCATCAATGGTTTCTCCTATAATATTTAAGTCGGAGTATGAATCAACTTTTATAATTTGAGTATGTCCGCCGCTGACTAATAATGAAATAAATGGTGGTTCCAATTCTGTATCAATAAAATTCGCAGCAAGATGCGCATTTAAATGATTTACACCTATAAACGGCTTATCATAAACCAATGCAAGAGTCTTTGCAGCATTTAGACCAACTAATAAACAGCCTACTAATCCTGGCCCTACGGTTCCAGCAAAAGCTGTGATATCTTTCCCGCTAACGCCGGCTTGTTTGAATGTTTCATTAATCACAACATTTATTGCTTCCAAATGCTCCCGAGCTGCAATCTCAGGAATAACGCCGCCGTATTCTTCATGTATTTTTATTTGTGATGCAACAACATTTGCTACAACTTCTCTTCCTCCTTTTACAATAGCACAAGCTGTTTCATCACAGCTGGATTCAATAGCCATAATAAGAGAATTTTTGTCGAGTTCTATATGTTTGTTGCTAAATAATGTCTTTTTTAATTTATTCATTATTAGAGTATAAAACAAATAAAAAAAACATGAAAGCTTGGATAATTACCTGTAAAAATTTAAATATGTACTACTTGACAATAAAATTTTCTTCTGTTAAACTTGACTTATAATCGCAGACAGTTAGTATCCTTATGTTAGGATTTAAATTGTAACCCAAGCTAGCCGAGATTACACAAGGGCGATAAAAGAGTAAATGCCCAAGGACAAATCCAATAAGGTTTACTCTTAACAATATAAATAGCTATTGATTGTGTGAGATTTTGCGATTAACAAGGAAAGATTGCAAAATCTTTTTAAGTATGTAAAAGGTCGAAATTAAATATAAGGCTCAACTGAGTCATTGGAAAAAGGAGCAAAGAATGTCAACAAAAGCTTTTAAAGAAGATAAAGTCGCTCTTATAAAAGAGAAGATAGATAAAGCACAAGTTGCAATTGTTACCGAGTACAAGGGTATGACGGTAGAAGAAATTACCAAATTAAGACGCGCACTACAGAAAGATGGCGGCGATTATATGGTAACAAAGAATACTCTTGCCAAAATTGCTATCAAAGGTACTCCATATGAAGTATTAGCAGAAAAGCTTCAAGGCCCGATAGCTATAGCATTCGGTTTTGAAGATCAGGTAGCACCGGCAAAAGCTTTATCACAATTTATCAAAGAAACTAAAAAAGGTGAAATCATTGCAGCAGCTATGGATGGTAGATTGATGAGTGCAGATGAAGCAAAAGCTCTTGCAACTCTTCCTTCAAAAGAAGAAATCTATGCAAAAATGCTTGGCTGTATCAATTCGCCGGCTTCTGGTATCGCAAATTCTGTCAATGCTGTTATGTCGTCTCTTGTCAGAGCTATTGCAGCTGTTAGAGATCAGAAGGCCGCTTAGGAAGTTGTGTTATTAGTATAGAATTTAAACTTTCTAGAAAAAACAAGTATTACAAATTTAATAAAGAATAAAGGAGAAAAACAATGAGTATCGAATCAATTTTAGAATCAATTGAAAAATTAACATTATTAGAAGCAGCTGAATTAGTAAAAGCAATGGAAGAAAAATTTGGTGTATCTGCTGCTGCACCTGTAGCTGTAGCTGCTCCAGCTGCTGCTGCCGCTGCTGCTCCAGCTGAAGATGCTGATGCTGCTGTTAATGTAGTTTTAGCATCTGTTCCTGCAGATAAGAAAATCGCAGTTCTTAAGGAAGTAAGAGCTATTACTGGTCTTGGCTTGAAAGAAGCTAAAGATTTGGTAGAAGCTGCTCCTAAAGCTGTAAAAGAAGGCGTTAAAAAAGACGAAGCAGAAGCTATCAAAAAACAGCTTGAAGCTGCTGGAGCTACTGTTGAAATCAAGTAGTTTCGGATATTTAAATGATCTCCTGCCTATATAATAAAGCAGGAGGTCTTTTATATAAAAAAATGTTTTAATGTATTAATAGCAAGAGTGGAGTATAGATGAACGTTATGAATAAGAGTAACGATATGCAGACAACAAAGCAATTATTAGGAAAAAGAATTAAAGAGTTAAGAGAAAAACGTGGGTTAACTCAGCAAGAACTTGCAGCTATGATTGGTATAGATCAAAGAAATTTAAGCAAGATTGAATGTGGAGTAACCTTTCCTTCAAAATGTGTGGCAGCTTTATCTAAAGCTTTAGATGTACAGCTTCCTCTCATTTTCGATTTTAATCATATTGGTTTATCAATGCAAGAAAAACGGGATTCAATAAAGCACATGTTGGATTCTTTGAATGATGATAATATTGATACTATTTATAGATTAGTTCAAGTTATGTATCAATAAATGATTTTTGTATAAACCAAAGATTTGTTATAATTGGCTCGCTTATTTGTGATAGCTTATGGCTATTAAGTAGGCGAGTCTTTTGTCTAGATTGTTTAATGATAAAATTTATTTATACTGTCTTTAGATAATAGCACAACACTGCCTCGGAGATTGTTTTGGTGTGTGTGAGACAGTGTTGTATTTTGAAAAGAATCAAGTTCATTTCAAAGTATCATTATTTTTCTTTAGGATACAGTTCTTTCATCATTTGAATGAATTTATCTGCAAGCTTTTTGTACCCTGGATTGATTCCCCCCTGATTATCACGTGAAAGGAAATCTTTTGGAAAAACTCTGCTCCAGTATTGTAAAAGAGCCTCAGGGGTTGTTTTCATTAAGAATTTATCATACATACCGTTCCAGAACCCCGGAATATTTGGCCTGAAATAAATCCCTAAAGCGTCTTGCAGAGTTGTTTGTACTTGCTTAACATTCATTGTATAATGCCATTTGAGAAGGTTTTCATATATTGCATTTTTATCCTGCATTTCTTCGGGTGTTAATTTGAGTTCTTCTAGGCAGAATTTTTCAAATTTTTTCTGTGCAGCTTTATCACGCCTTGAAAGTTTTGTATTGTTATCGGTAAGTTTATCTACAAACTCTCTTAATGGCGGTAAATCGTGATTCCCAGTTAAAATTGCAACATTTGATTGCATCATTCTCTTTCTGTTTTTAGGGTCACAAATATCCATACCAATTGGTATTTGTTGGCTTGTAAAATTATTACCAAACTTT
Source organism: Candidatus Gastranaerophilales bacterium (assembly GCA_944323405.1). Lineage (GTDB taxonomy): Bacteria > Cyanobacteriota > Vampirovibrionia > Gastranaerophilales > Gastranaerophilaceae > CAG-196. Next base: position 220 of record CALUSJ010000043.1, on the reverse strand, counting down.
TTATGGAATTCTTTGTATAATTTAGTTTTTCCTAACGGGCCAAAATCTTCTAGAATATATGTTTCTTCCGGCTTTTTCCCAAGCTCTTTTGCTACACGCACAAATAATTCAACAATATTTTCTCCTTTAGGGCTTTTTTTGTCATAGATATTTTTTACCCAGTTGTTGTCGAAATAATTGGTTCCTAAACCGCCTTCTTCTATAGGCCTGAATATCTCAT
>CALUSJ010000042.1 GCA_944323405.1 Candidatus Gastranaerophilales bacterium | reverse complement strand
CGGCTCAAGACTGCAGACCAGAATTTCAGTTGGCAGAGGTTAAGGTAGAAGAAGCAAAACAAAATGTTAAACTCGTTAAAAAATCATATTTTCCGCAGATAACTCTGGAAGGACAGTTTCAGGTCGGAGGTAAATCTCCGGCATCTAATTACGGTTACAACTTCGGCGGATATTTAAATTTCCCGACAATTAACGGTATGCTTATTAAAAACGAAATAAAAGAAGCAAAAGCATTACAATCCAAAGAGCAGGCAAATGCTATTAATACAAAAAATAATATCTACTATGAAGTTCAGGAGTCTTATTATTCTTTAACCGAACAAAAAAATAAAATTCCTGTTGCAACATTAGGTTTAAAACAGGCAAAAGAAAATTATGAACTATCTTATGGCAGATACAAGGTCGGGGTCGGCAATCCAATTGAGCTTCAGGATGCGCAAGTCCAGTATCAAAACGCAATGCTCACATATTACCAGACAATGTTTGATTACAATTCTGCAAGAGCAACTTTAGAAAAAGTTATAGGCAAAAACCTCGCAAGCGGTGAAGTCAGCCTCGAACCAGACAAGTGCAAGAATCAAAAAGCGAAGCATAAACCAAAAAAGAATTCTTAATATATTTAGTGTATTGTTTCTAATCGGAATATCCTATATAATAATTAAAGAATAGGAGAGAAAAGATGCTTCCGATTATAACAGAAGAGATGTCAGCAGAAGTTTTTTCCGAGGCTTTTCAAGATATTCAGGCCTGGAGAAAAAATATGGTTCAGTACCTTAAAGAAGAAAATCCTGAAATAAACTCTGCGATATTAGAAGTAGCAAAACACGATGAAGAAATCGACTTGAAAGCTGTAGCACTGGGTGCTTATCTGACATACAGATTGCTTGAAGTTGCTAACGAAAACGAAAATTTATCTATCGAAGAATAGAATTTAATAAAAAAAAGAAGTTGAAAAAGATTTATCGATTTTATGTTGTTGAAATGTAAAGTTTTGATAAGTCTTTTTTAATCCCTAGCAAAAATTTTTTTTTCGAGGTTTAATCTAAGTACAGAAAAAGAAAGGAAAGAAGACAATGCAAATTTCAAAAGTATCATTCGTAAATTTTAATGCTGGTAAAAAGGTTACCCCAAAAGAAGTAAAAAGAGCAGTAAATCCGATGGAAGAATTTATTCATAATGAAAAAGATATGTATAAATTTTATCCGCCAAGAGAAGCTATAACAGATCCAGAAGTTAAACCATCAGTTACATATGCTCAACAACAGTATGCAGATACTAAAAAAGCTATGGAAACAATGGAAATGCCAAAACATAGAGATGTCAGCGAAGACTACTTTACACCGTTTTCACCAATCAAAAAATAATAGAACTCTAAACAAAAAAAGGGCGGCAATTTTAAAAAATTGCCGCCCTCTTTTTTTATACAATCTTATAAATCAAATAATAAATTATCGAAGACAAAATCATACAAGCAGGTATTGTCAAAACCCATGCTGTAACAATATTCCCGACAATTCTCCATTTAACAGCGTGAGCATGGAAAGTAGAACCGACACCCATAATTGCCGTAGAAATAACATGAGTTGTACTCAGAGGAATACCAAAGTGCGAAGCGGTTAGAATCAAACCAGCTGCGGAGGTTTCTGCAGCAAAACCGTGGATAGGTTTTAACTTTATTATTTTATGCCCCATAGTTTTAATAATCTTCCAGCCGCCGTTCATAGTACCTGCTGCCATCATAAATGCACAGATTATAATTACAAATAAAGGGATTTCAAAATCACCATTTGGTGTTTTATGCAAAACCCCTCCGGCTAGAAGAGCCAGTGTAATTATCCCCATAGTTTTTTGAGCATCGTTAGAGCCGTGGCTTAAAGCCATAAGTCCAGAGGATAAAAGCTGAAGTTTTCTAAACTTTTTATTAACGGACTGAGGATTTGATTTATAAAAAACCCTTATGAGCAAAAGCATAAGCATAAACCCTGTACAAAAGCCAAGCATAGGGGATGTAAACATAGGAATAATAACCTTATCCATCAAAGTAGAAAAATGAACAGCACTAACACCAGCCTTAACAATAGTTGCGCCTAAGAGCCCTCCTATTAAAGCGTGCGACGAACTAGAAGGCAATCCCAAATACCAGGTTAATAGATTCCACAAGACAGCCGCAAGCAATGCACAAAAAATTACAGTGAGTGTAATCATTTCAGAATTGACAATTCCAGCTCCAATTGTTTTTGCAACGTGAGTTCCCGTAAGAGCACCAATAAACTCCAACGATGCCCCAAACAATACAGCTTGCCTTGGAGCAAGAACTTTTGTCGAAACAACTGTCGCTATTGCATTTGCACAATCGTGAAACCCATTTATGAACTCAAATATAAGTGCAACCGCGACAACCGCAATCAATAATAATATAGTAATACTCATATTTCTTAATTCCTAACTCTGCTTTAATGCCACGTTTAGAACAGTATCTGAAACGTGAAAACAAGCGTCCAGAGCGTTTTCAATTTCTTTATAAATATCTCTCAATTTAATAACTTCCAACGCTTCATACTTTCCTGAGAATAAATCAAACATAGCTCTTCTATGAACTTCATCGCCATAAGTTTCAAGCTTTTTCATCTCAATATTCAGCTCTGTCATCAATTCAACATTGCTGACTTTTTTAAGATTTTTGATAATTTCACCAAGCATTTCAGCAGCTCTTACTAAAGTTAAAGCCTGTTCTTTCATTTCTTCAGTATATTTTGTTAATCTATATACCTCCAAATTCAAACAGGCTTTAATAATTTTCTTATTAATTTTATTGAGTGTAACTGCTATGTATTGAATATCTTCTCTTTCAAGCGGCGTAATAAAACTCTTATTCAATTGTTTTAATGTAAGCCTTATTGCAATAGAACCCTTCTTTTTATATTTAAGCAGTTTTTCTTTTTTCTCTGGAGAAAATCCATTTTTCATAATTTCGTCATAAATAATAGCCGTTTCTTTACAAATTTCAGCACTATTCTGAAACAGAGTAAAGAACATCTTATCCTCGGGCGGCATAATGTACGACATTAAATTAAACTTTGGCATAACTTGCCCTCCTTATCCATACACGTACAGTGTAAACAAAAAATCAGCTTAAATAAAGATTATGTTAATAAAACTTAACGCATCGTAAAATTTGTTATATAAATAATCACCTTCTAAGGCCTTATTTATACTGCCACGATAATAATTCCATACATTGCTCAACTGCCGGTTAAACCATCTTTACTTTTTTTATAATTTTCTTTTAAATAATCTCTTCTTTGCTGAATTTTCATAAGAGTCTGCATATCCATTTGTTCAAGCTTTCTATGATATTCAAGTTTTTTTATTCCGTTTTCAAATCTTTGAGTTTCTTTAGCATCTTTTTCTTTAGCTTTTTGCTGTTCTTTTGCCTGTCTGGCTTCAAATTCAACTTCTGACATAGGCATAACGTCCATATCCTCAGCCAGCCTATAGCCTACAACAGCAACAGGAATATAATCGCCCGTCAAAGACTCTAATCTTGAATTCTCACCATAGACATCGATACTCCATGTGCCTAAAAACTTCGGAACTTCGCCTGTATAGGCGTAAGCACATACAATAACCCGATTTTCATCGTTTGCATCAAATCCCATCGGATAAATATCCCATCGCTTTTCATCAAAATCCACTCCGCCAGCTAAAGCCCAATAGTTAACTATTGCATCTCTGATTTGCGGGAGTTTTTTTGCTTCTTTCTTTTCAAAATCATAAACCCACAAATCCGTTTTCCAAATCCCGTCATGCCTGTGACCGACTTTTTCTTTCACAACGAGTTTTGTATTATCCGGCGAAAAATCAATCGGAGTAAGAGTTCTAAAGATAAATTTTGTGTCAATATCTTTAGAAGTTGAAATAAGCGGAGTATCCTCTTTATTAATAATATTTGCTTTTTTAACCTTTTCTGTATTGGAAAGATATGAGTCAAGATTAATCAAAAACAAGTCGCAGCTTGTACAATCAGCTTCTGCATAATAGTAAACCGCCGGATAAACAAGCTTTGTATAATCTCCCGATACAATTCCCTGCGCATTAATTTGCCTGTCAAAATTGAGTTTTCTCGGAAGCGTAAGTTCAGGACTTCCTACTGGGTCATTATATTTAACAAGCTTAAACTTCTTCTGCGGAACATAAACCATATTCTCGTCTTTGGGCATTTGAGCCTTGTCTAAAATCTCGTCATTAATCTCTTTTCTTGATTTTCCTCTTGATTTGGCTTCATACTCAGCAACTGTCATATAGCCGGATTCCGGCATGCGGCTTTTTTCATATTTTTCACTCTCACCGATTTTATCAACTTTATTCTGATAAATCGTCTCTGCAACTACGTTATCGCTATTTTTAGTGATAGCGTATTTCATTTGCGCCATATGAACTTTGATTGCCATTATTACACCGGCCAAAGCTTCGTACATTATTAAACCAAACCTTCTTTCATAGCTGTCACTGTCGCCTGCGTCCTTGAAGTTACGCATAGTTTCTGGAGGATACTGTGAACATGGGCTTTTGCTGTAGCCTTTGTTATAACAAGCCTGTCTGCAATCTGAGGGTTAGAAAGCCCTTCTACCATTAATTCCAATACATCCAATTCACGTTCCGTAAGCCCGTATGTATTATTTCCTTTTTTAGTTTCAGGGCTGCTCACTATTGTGCTGCTTGGTCTCTGAAGATTAGAAAATACCATCTTTGCAATATTCGGATCAATCCAGCCAACTCCTTCATAAACAGCTTTTATTGCAGAAATTGTCTGTTCAGGAGTTGCTCCTTTCATAATATAACCGTCAGCCCCGGCTCTAAAAGACTCAAAAACATCATCTTCACTGTCACGGGATGTAAAAATCAAAATTTTAACATCAGGATTAAAGTCTTTAATTCTCTGTGTTGCTTCAATCCCGTCAACATTAGGAAGCCCTATATCCATTAATATTACATCAGGAGAAAGCTCTCTTGCCTTTTTTATACCATCAATCCCGTCTGCTGCTTCTGCTTGCAATATAATTCCTTCTGCTTTATCCAAAAGCATTGCAAGCCCCATCCTGTAAAGTTCATGGTCTTCCACTAAAAGAACATTAATCATACTAAACTTTCCTCTTTCAAATCTTTTTCACACACACCATCTTTATTTATAACACAATCCGTAAGCAGGAATGAAAATTCGCTGCCTTTATTCAAAGTACTTTCAAGCCAAATTTTTCCTCCGTGGGATTCAATAATCTGGCGTGATAAATAAAGCCCCAAGCCGGTTCCTGTTGAGCGCTTTTTGCTTGTTCCCTGTGAAAAGCGCTGAAACATGTTCGGGATATCCTCTGCAGGAATTCCGCTTCCATTATCAGATACAGAGAATATTAAATCCCTCCCCTCGTTTTTGAGCGTGATTACGACTTTACCGCCAT
>CALUSJ010000041.1 GCA_944323405.1 Candidatus Gastranaerophilales bacterium | reverse complement strand
GTGTTTCAACTTCAAGAAAATCCTGATTGTTTAAATAATTTCTAACTGCCTGAACAATGTTGTGGCGGGTTTTCAGGTTATTAAGCATTTTTTCGTTTCTGATATCAAGATATCTGTATTTTAATCTGATATCCTCTGAAACACTGTCATCACCCAGCACAAACGGCAACACTTTAGACTCCGCTAAGATTTCAACAGTTTCCGGATACATTTCAACCTGACCTGTAGGATATTTTTCGTTATATGTTTCTTCAGGTCTTTTTGTGACTTTGCCTTTTACCATAATAACATATTCGCTTCTTACTTTTTCGAAAGCTTTATGTACATCAGGGTTAATCTGTGGGTTAGCTACAAGCTGGAAAAAACCGCTTCTGTCTCTTAATTCTATAAACAAAATTCCGCCTAAGTCTCTTACTGTAGAAACCCAGCCGGATAAAGTGACTTCTTCATTCAAATTGTTGAGATTTAATTCTCCGCAATTATTTGATTTCATTCTGGTTTTCAATTTATTCATCTCCCTATAAAAATTCTCTATTGCCCTAAAATCGTAACAAAAACAGGTGGAAATGTAAAGAGTATTTCAGTGTTTTGCTTCCTAAATGTAAAAATAAATGAACTTTTTAATCTTCTTAACTGCTTAATACTTGAAAGTTTAATAATTTTAAGGTAAACTTTATTCATTAAGGAGGATATATGCACGAATATGTATTCAAGATGAAAAAGGGTGATATCGAAATCGAATTAAAATCGGATGATTTGGAATTTGTTGAAGAACAATTAAACAAATGGCGTGAAGAACTTTTGCAGGATAAATAATTATGTCTGTGTATTCATTTATAATAAAAAAAGGTAAGTATGAATTATCTTTGTCGACAACAGATAAAGAATTGGTTACAGAACAATTTGAATTGTGGGTAAGAAAAGCATCGGACTATGTTCAAAAGCATAAGGTTATGCAATGCAAAGAGATGGTTAATGCTCAGATTAATAATGAAAAAGAAATTACTCAAAAGAAAATTGACGAACAGTTAAAAAGAATGCCTAAATCGGAACCTCCTCAGGAAGAGGTTGCAGCTGCAAAAGAAGAGTTTTCAGAGGCAGATACAAATAAGAACTTGGATATTTTTTATGCTCCCCCTTCAGAAGAAAAGAAAAAAAGCATAAATGAAACTGTTGAGAATTCTCAAGGCGTGTTCGATAATATATTAGAAAACTCTTTAAATAAGCCGCAGACAGAACTTTCGTTCAAACCGAGTCCGTCAATCAAAAAAGACAATGCTTTTCTAAATTATATTAGTACCAGAAGGGTTGAACGAAAGATAGATTATTTGCTTTTAACAGCTTATTATTTCACCCAATATGAACAGAAACCTAGATTTACACTGAAGCAGTTGAATGCGAAGTTGATGCAAAATATTGCGGTGATAATAGATCATAGTGTGCTGCAAGAAGCGATTAATAGGGATTATATAGAATGCCTCCCTGATTTAACAGGGCTTGTAGGAGCTTCTGAATATCGTTTAACAGCCTATGGCGAGAAAGTGCTTTTAGATGAGTAAAACAGCTGCGGTTGCGCTATCAGGAGGGCTCGATAGTAGTGTCGCAGCTCTTTTACTTAAACAAAAAGGCTATAATGTTATAGGTGTTACCGCAAAAACAACTAATGCCCCAGATGCGTTAAATGTAGTTTCAAATGCCGAAAAAATAGCTGATAAATTGGAGATTCCTTTTTATACACTTGATACGACTGATATTTTCAGAGCTAAAGTTATTGATTATTTTGAGAATTCTTATAGGTCAGGAGAGACTCCGAATCCTTGCATAATGTGTAATAAATTTGTGAAATGGGGGATTCTGTTTGATTATGCAGTAGAAACGTTAGGGGCGGAATTGTTTGCTACAGGGCATTATGCAAATATAAAAAATGACAATGGAATATATAAACTTTTTCCAGCATCTGATGAACATAAAGATCAATTATATTTTTTGTTTACACTTTCACAAGCCCAGCTTGAGCGTACAGTATTTCCGTTATCAGAATATAAAAAAGACGATGTTAGAAATATAGCTAATGAATATAATCTTCCAAGCAAATCTTCAAAAGAGAGTCAAGATATTTGTTTTATAAAACCGCCTTTTACAACAAAGAAGTATTTGAATAATATTCTTTCTCCCATTCAAGGCGATATTGTAGAGCAAAGTACTGGTAAAAAACTAGGAACGCATAATGGTTTTTGGCAATATACGATTGGTCAGCGAAAAGGTATTGGTATTGCTGCATCTGAACCGCTTTATGTAACTAAGATAGATGCCATGAATAATATTGTTTATGTAGGGTATAATGAGCTGCTTTTATCTGACAATCTTATTTTGAATCATGTGAACTGGTGTTATAAACAAGAGAATTCAAAAAAAGAAGTACTTGTAAAAATCCGCTATAATATGAAGGCCGTAAACGCAATACTGGAAATAACAGATAAGCAGTGTATGATAAATTTTCAAACTCCAGTTTCTGCGATTTCAAAGGGCCAGGCGTGCGTTTTTTACGATGCTTATGACGGGCATTTAATAGGCGGCGGGTTTATTTAATATAGGAAGTTTAAATAGCCCGAATGGGCCGCTATTTAGAGAATAGAAATTTCCTTCCAATGTTTTTTAATATTATTGGAGGATTCTTATGTATCGTATTCTATGTTTATTAATGATGTTAATATTTGCACTTGGCGGTTTTTCAGATTCTATACTTCCTGTAGAAGCTGCAAGGACAGTCGTAACTCGCACTCCTTATTATGGAAGAAATTATCGCCCTCGTCATAATCGCTTTAGGCATAATTACAGGAACCCAAGATATTATAATAATGGTTACTATAATAGAAATCGCTATTATAACAGATACCCGCAAAGACGTTTTATAAATAATAATTATATTTCAACTTCTTCATTCTCAGATTTGGGTGCATTAGAAAAATATACATTAGACAAGACTTTTTCTAGAGATTCTGATATAGCGAGGTTAGAGAGACTAGAGATGGAAGCATTTGGTGCTATTCAACAGGGCGATATAAATTCAAGGTATGAAAATGTACGTTCTGCAATACTTTCCAGACCTAAGCAAAATTATAAAACCTCTTGGCTGCGAAGTATTGGAAATTTTTTTGGAGGACAAATGACGGGGTTTACGCCATCTATAGATAATGATCCATTCTTTTCAAATTCGACATTATCAAGTACACCCTATCCCACTACTTATGGAAACAGCAGTGTAACACAATTTTCTAGACCTTTTGGCGGAGGTTATAGGATAAATAATTATGGAACAGGTTCAGGCTGCGGGGTTAAAATCCTTGATTAAGTATTATAGCCCTTGTTCCGGGTGTGCAGAATTCGATTTGACAATTTCGTAGTATTCATTCTTGTCAATATTAACACCCATGTTTTTAGTATCTATACTTAATTTCTTTTTCTTTTTTTTGAAATTTAATTTATCTGATGATTTCATTATTTTCTCCAACTTGTACAATAGTCGGCTTATGGTTTTTAATTTCATCTGGTGTTAATTCTGCATATGTTACTACAATTATTTTATCTCCAGGCTGCGCTTTTCTAGCAGCGGCACCATTCAGGCAGAAGCATTTAGAACCTCTTTTACCTTTTATAGCATATGTTTGAAATCTTTCGCCATTATTAATATTTAATATTTCAACTTTTTCCCACTCCAAAATGCCAGCAAGCTCTAAGAATTCTTCGTCAATAGTTATAGAACCCACATAATTCAAATTGGCATCTGTTACAGTGGCTCTGTGTATTTTTGAATTTAAAAAATGTCTTAACATATCTACCTCATTTTAATGTTATCACAAAAAAGAGTTACATGGCCAATGAGTTTTTTTAATTATTTAATAAAATATAAATAAAAGGAGGCAGTTATGCTTGATTTATATATTTTAGAAACATGTCCTTATTGCCAGAAGGTTATGAAATTTCTTGCAGAGAATGGAGTTAGTTATAATAAAATCGATATCAAAGATAAGGCTTCAGAGGAAGCTTTGATACAAATAGGCGGAAAAAGGCAAGTTCCTTTTTTAGTTGACAAGGATAGGAATATCCAAATGTATGAATCAAGTGATATTATTGAATATATTAAAACAATAATATAGTTAGCTTTTAGATTCTTTTACTCCTTTATAGAATTCATTTGTAATTAACTGGGAATATTTGTCTTTTTCGCTCAAGGCAAGGGCAAGTTTTTGAGTGCCGTCAGAAGTTGTTACACTAGCCACAATTCCAGTAATGTCTGAAAAAGGAAGCTTTGTAACTTGAGCTTCGAATTTTGCGTATGGAACTTGTTTTCCGTATACATTAATATTGCCTCTGCCTGTAATTTTAATATCTTTGACTGTAATTGCCTGATATTTAAATTTCTCGGATAACTCTTTAAGTTTTTTGTCAACTTCGCTGCTTTTAATATCGTTTTGACTAAGAAGCGGTTTTTCTCCAGAATCTACAATAATCATTTTTTGGCCGGAAGCTTTATGTTCAGCAAGAACAGCTTTGTATCCAACTAGATTAACTGCATTATCTATTTGGAATTCTTCATTAAGTTTTGAAAAGTCTCCAATCTTTTTTGCATTTTCTTCAGCCCTCTCTTGGATAAAATTAACTAGGTTTACTCGAATTGCTTCTACATATTTTTGACCGCCAATAGCGTTAAAGCCAATAATAGCAAGGACTATAATAAAAGCATTAAAAATTATCTTTATTAATCTAAACATTACTTGCACCTACAATAAATATTATGTACAATTATAACTATGACAAAACCTGAAATCAATCTAGTAAATACATCGGATGTAATAATAGAAGACGCAACTCCTGCTATGCAGAGGTATTTGGAGATAAAACGTGAAAACCCAGACTGCCTTTTGCTTTATCGAATGGGTGATTTTTATGAAACTTTTTTTGAAGATGCAGTAGTTTTATCAAGAGAGCTTGAAATCACGTTAACAGGCCGAGATTGTGGTGCGAAGCTTGGCAGAATTCCGCTTGCAGGGATTCCGGCAAAAGCAGTAGATGGGTATTTGGAAAAATTGGTTGCAAAAGACATAAAGGTTGCAATATGTGAACAACTGGAGGATCCGAAGTTAGCCAAAGGGATTGTTAAAAGAGGTGTTGTTAGAATTATTACGGCTGGGACTATTATAGAAAGTAATTTTCTTAACCAAAGTAGTAATAATTATATTTGTGCTCTTTTTCAAGAGAATAATTTATGGGGCTTGGCATATGCGGATATTTCTACAGGTGAGTTTAAGGCATCGCAGCTCAGTTATGAAACCGTATTGACAGAACTTGTTCGGATTCGTCCTGCTGAAATTATTGCTCCGGCCAAAAAAATGAAGTTGCAGCCATTCCAAATTGTACCAGAGGAGCAAGTAGATCTTCCTGATGAGATTGTTGATAATTACAATTGCTCAAAAGTTCCTGCAAATGTTTTTGATTCAGAGTTTGCTAAGAATAATTTAAAACAGGTGTTTAAAATAACTAATCTGGATGCATTGGGTTATAACAGCTGTCCGTTAGGTTTAAGGGCAGCCGCTGGGGTTTTGGCTTATATATGGGAAAATCTTAAGGAAGAATTTCCTAAGTTTGAACGTATAGAATTGTATGAGCTTTCGGATTATGTTTCAATTGATGCAGGTACGAGAAAAAATCTTGAGCTAACCGAAACTTTGAGAGAAAAAAATAAATATGGTTCTCTTTTGTGGGCGTTGGATAAAACAAATACTAATATGGGTGCAAGGCTTTTAAGAACCTGGATTTGCCAGCCTTTGAAAAATTTGTCGAAAATTATAGAACGTCAGGCTGCGGTTAAGCATTTAGTAGAGAATTCTGTCGGCAGACATGAAATAGAGCGGCAGCTTAAAAATATTTATGATATTCAGCGGCTCTCAACGAAATTAAGTAATGGTACGGCAAACCCGAGAGACTTTTTAAGTCTGGCGGCATCGCTTTCAGCGCTGCCTGACTTAATAAATTGTGCAAATGAAATTGGTTTAGATATTTTTAATTCAACACAAGCTTCTTTGTCTGAATTAGAAAATTATGCAGAACTCATTAGCCAAACTATAGCCGAAGATGCACCTACTGTTATAAAAGAGGGCGGAATAATAAAATCTGGAGTTCGTGAGGAGCTGGATTATTTAAGAGATTTGATGTATAACGGCGAAGATTGGCTAAAGAAATTTGAACAAAAGGAAAGAGAAAATACAGGGATTAATACATTAAAAGTTGGATTTAATAAAGTTTTTGGATATTTTATAGAAGTTACGAATTCTAATCTTAATAAAGTTCCTGCAAATTATATCAGAAAACAGACTTTAACTGGAGCAGAACGATATATAACAGATGAGCTGAAAAAACATGAAGACGAAGTTCTTACGGCACAAGTCAAGGCGTATGAAATGGAATACAAAATCTTTTCCGATTTTAGAAATTATTCAAAAGAGTTTGTTTCTTCTATTCGTGAAATGGCAGAATGTGTGGCAAAATTAGATGTTTTAACTTCATTTGCCTCTGTTGCTGTTGAACAAAATTATGTATGCCCAGATCTGGATGAGAGCGGTGATTTCTTCGTAAAAAACGGACGTCATCCTGTTTTAGAAAAGATTTTGCCATTAGGCTCATATGTACCGAATGATATTGAAATTTCAAGTTCTGATAGACAAAAGCCGGAATTTATGATTCTAACAGGGCCGAACATGGCCGGAAAGTCAACTTATATGCGCCAAAATGCTCTTATAGCAATTCTAGCACAGATAGGTTCTTTTATTCCTGCTGATTATGCCAAAATAGGTATTATTGATAAGATTTTTACGAGAGTCGGTGCCAGTGATGATTTAACTCTTGGTAAATCTACTTTTATGGTTGAGATGACAGAAACTGCATATATTCTCAATTGTGCGACTGATAAAAGCTTGATTTTAATAGATGAAATCGGCCGAGGTACGAGTACTTATGACGGGGTTGCTATAGCTTGGTCTGTGGCCGAGTATATTGTAAAAAGTATTCAAGCAAAGTGTATATTTGCTACTCATTATCATGAACTTAATGTTATGACAAATACCTTCCCCCAAATTAAGAATTTCAGAATAACTATAAGTGAAGAAAACGGTGAGATTGAGTTTTTAAGAAAAATTGTTCCAGGCGGAGCAAGTAAGAGCTATGGAATTCAGGTTGCTAAAATGGCAGGGCTTCCAAATGAAGTGGTTCGCCGTTCTGAAGAGTTGATGAAGCGTATGCAGAAAGATTTTTCTAAAAATCTTGCGGCGAGAAAGTCTAGGAGTGATAATGAATTAGAATTGCAGGCTCCTCAGTTGAATTTATTTTGAGACATTATTGTTTAGGAATGACTTTATTTCTGCCCGCATTATATGTCCGCCGTATACAAAGCTTTTTGCGTCTTTTTGAAAACCTAATTTTTCATATTTTTTTTGCAGCTTTTCGTCATTAGATTTTGAAAATAATGTTATTTCTTCTGCTTTTTTTGTTTGTGCTATTTTTTTTATATCCTCATAAACCATTTGCATATAATTTTTGCTGATAGGATTTTCGAAATTACGTACAATAGTGTCTAAGTACATACTTTTTTCCCATCTGCGATTTTTTCTAATCTTGTATGTATAGCCTGCAATTAAGTCTTTTGATTTGTCTTCAATAATACGTAGTTTGCAATTTGTTAAAATTATATTTAGGCAATTTAGGATTGTATGATAGAAAACAAATCTTTCTCTGCGCTCTTTTGTGTATATTTTCATCACTTGAAAAAGTTTAATAGGGTTTTTGGAGTTTTTAAGATAAGGTGTTTTTATTGGAGAGTTATTGATAATACGCATATTATTGTAAATATTGAACATAAAAATATTTGCTATTTTTCGTTGTCAATATCTTTAGGTTTTGTTAGAAAACCTTGTTTAAAAGGAATATTTTTGTTAACAAATCCTGTTCTTACAATGTTTCGGCCGAACTTTTTTTCTAATTTGTCGAGCGCTTGTCCCAATTTTTCGGTTTGTTCTTTTTTTGTATTGTCATTAAAAAGAAGCAGCTGTTCTTCTTCTACAGAATTGAAATCTTCGAGAACGATTCCTATGCTGCGGTATAATACATTAGGATTGAACATTTTTTCAAGCAGCAGAAAGGCTTCTTTGGCAATATCAAATTCAAAATCTGTCAAATTCTTCAAGTTTGTTTTTAAATACAGGGTTTGAAAATCCTTTGTTTTAAGAATAACTCCGATAGTTCCAGTTTTGCAGTTAATTTTCCTAAGCCTTGAGCAGGATTCGTGAATATGAATAGAGAGTTCGTTTTTTAGAAAATTTAAGTCTGAAGAAAATTCTAGAAAAGATTTTGTGTCACTTATTGATTTTGGCAGTTCTGTTTCATTGCTTATAGGTGAAACCATTATTCCTAATAATTCGGCTTTTATTGCAAGACCATTTTTGCCGAATCGTTTTTTTATCCATTCATCGTCTTTTTGGACATAATCTGAAGCATTTCTAACTCCCAGCCCTCTAAGTTTTACTCCCAGTTTCCTTCCAATTCCCCAAACTTCTTGGATTTCTGTTTGACTTAAAAGCCCAGCTTTTTTGCATTTCCCGACTAGACAAATATGCCGGCGGGTATTTTTTGATTTGTCTGAGGCAAGTTTTGCAAGAGTTTTGGTGCTGCTTACTCCTATTGATACAGGAATTGAAGTTTCTTTTAAGATTTTTTCTCTTAATTCTAAGACGAGTTTGTAATAATTCTTTTTATATAGTTTTGTAAGCCCGGTTAAATCTACAAAAGCTTCGTCTATAGAATAAATTTCTACATTAGGGCTAAATTCTTTTAAAATTTGCATAACCTGTTTTGAAATTTTTGTATAAGCATGATGGTTTGCTGTTATATATATGCATTCAGGATATTTTTCAACGGCCTGAAATAGTGGAATACCCATCGGAACTCCTAGCAGTTTAGCTTCTTTTGAACGTGAAATTATGCATCCCCGTTCCCCGGAGACTACGCTTATAGGGATGTTATTAAGTTCAGGATTAAGTTTACGCTCGCAAGAGACGAAAAAACTGTCACAATCTATTAATGCTATGTATTTCTGGTTTGACATAACTACTCAAAAGTATAATCGATACTTTTATCTTTCCAATTATAATGCTTTTTCTTAGGGAGAATTTCCATAAGCAGACCTTCTCGGTAGTTTTTGATATACCACTTATGGAACCTCAGGGCTTGTTTAATATCAGTTGTTTTAAACTTGTCAATACGTTTGCCGCCCTTTATTTGAACCATTTTATATAATGTTTCTACTTGTTCTCCAGTATCAATATCTAACATAATAACAGTTTAGCATATTTTGACAAATAATTTATTCCATTAACTCTTTTTTTAGGTTAGTTTTTACATTGCTTAATGGACCGTTATTAGGAGCTGTTAAGTTCTGAAAATATTTTTTAGCATATACGAAAGGAAATTTTGGCAGCCAGGAAAATTTCATAATAACCCCTGCTGCATCTGCTCCCTGAGAGAACATGAGTTCATCAATTGTATCTTCATATGCGGGTGATATGGATGAGAATAGCTTGAGAAAATAGTTTGTTGCAGTGACGCTATAATATCCAGTTGCTACTCCGGGCTTTGATATAAGTTCTTTTATTGCAAAGTTTGAATTATCTGAAAGCGTGTTTATGTCTGATGGAAGAGTAAGTTCTTCGCCCTTTGTATTTTCAATTTCAAATTGTTGTCCGTTGTAGACAATAACCATTTTGTTAGGGTCTGGCATATAAATATCATCAAACATGTTATCCAGTATAGGCTGCCCGTTGAGATCAACTACGCCATACTTGTAATTTTTGCAGGTCAAAAACATTCCGCCAAACAACAAGTCGATTGAGGAGTATTCAACTGGCAGAATCTCAAATCCCATTTCATCAAACAGTCCTATTTTATCGCCTTTTTTGAGTTTTGCATATTTCCCAAGTATACGTTCTGCATAATTGTATTTGGGTTCAACTAAAATTTTGCCGTTGTTTGCCATAAGTCCAAATTTGGAGCCTTTTTGGAAGATCCAGCCCCCTTCTCCCAGTTTTATGAGTTTTTTATACTGGGCTTCTACAATAATATTACCGACATCATCTTTTAGGCCAAATTTTCCGTCGTCATTGAATACAACAGGAGATGCGAGTACTATTGTTTGTGCGAATATTAATAATAAAACTAAAGCCAACTTCTTCATAATTATAGATTAACATAAAATTTTTTATCTAAAAAGTTTTTTATTTTTTTATAGAAAGATAATTTATGGCAGGTTGTATCTGGATAATACATCTTTATTGCCGGTGTTGTGTAATGATTAAGTTGTTTGCCTTTTTTGATTGATTTATCAATTTTTTTTATAATTTTTTTGTTATCTGAGGTGAAGCCGTATTTTCTATAAAATATATGCGCAGGATTTAAAGGATCAAAAGGGGTAGTTCCAGCTATTACGCTCATATTACCTTGATATCCTAATGTTTGACTTAATTTTTTTGCAAAATTTAAGAATTGTGTGCCATATCCCTGTCTTTTTTGTCTAAAGATATTAAGTTCTGCAATTTCAAGCTGTCTGTTTATGTTAGGGTAGGCAATCATTTCGCCGATAAGCTCTTTGCTTTTTGTATTGAACATCCTGTAAATGTTGCTTCCTTGAGGATTGTATATGAATGTTTCGGGTAGTTTCATATTAGGTTTAAAACATAAAAATAATTTATTTGCTATGCAATTTTTATATTAGAAATTTATTCTGAAGATAAAATGTTGTTACTCTTTTATCTCCCATAAGGTAATTTAAATTCTTATAGATTTTTCTATAATGTCATCAAAGGAACCGCTATGGCTAAATCTATATATAAGAAACGGGATATAAATACGCTTGTTATATTGGCGCAAAGGGGTGATGTAAAAGCTCTTGAAGAGTTGATTAAACGGGTACAAAAAAATATTTTTACAATGTTTAGCTATTTAACAGACAAGAGGCAGGATATTGCTGATTTAACTCAGGAAGCTTTGCTTAAAATGGCTAAGAACATTGATAAGCTAAAAGACAGCCGGTGTTTCAAATCTTGGCTTAACCAAATCGTGACGAATATTTTTTATGATTATGTAAAAAAATACGCAAAGGATAAAAATTTAGATTTAGATAATGGCAAGCTTCTTGAAATTAAGGATAAAATAGGGTGTGAACCTGGAGAAAGATGTCTGTTTTCAGAGATGGAAAAACTTATAAAAGCTGCATTATTGAGCTTGCCGGAAAATCTAAGATTGGTAATCATTTTGCGTGAGCTGGAGGGGTTGAGTTATGAGGATATTTCAAAGATAACCAATACGACTCTTGGGACAGTAAAATCTAGAATTTCAAGAGCAAGACTAAAACTTCAAGATCAATTAAAAGAATTTATATAGAAAGGATATTGTAATATGGAAATCACATGTGAACAAATGGATGTATTAATTTCTTTTTACTTAGAGGGTGACTTAAGCCGTTCTTTAAAGATTAAAGTTGAGAATCATTTAAGAAATTGCAGTACTTGCCGTGCAAAGTTTGATATAATAAAATCAATGCTTTCGGATTTGAAAAACTCGCTTGATGATAAGGATGCTGTTGCAGCTAGTACAAACAACCAATTTAGAGTGTTTCAAAATAATTTGTCTGCATATGTTGATAATGAATTATCTCAGGATGAGAATATAAAGATAAAAAAATTTACTATTAATAATAAACAAGCACGAAAAGAGCTTGAAAATGCGTACAATATTAGAAAATTAATGAATGATTCGTTTCGTAAGACAAGTATGGATGCAAGACAAGATTTCTCGGGGAAGGTCTTAAGGCAGCTGAATCTAGGTGATGATGAGTGTTACTCTTTTAATCCGATACTTAAAATAGGTGTTGCTTTCGTGCTGACAGTTTTAGTACTCTCAGCAATTATTGTTTTTTCTCTAACGCTCTAATAAATATTTAAATATCATCTTTTTATACTATGTTATTTAGATTGCTCTCCTCTAGATTAACCAAAATTTTTCAAGATTATAAAATTGGCTCTAAATCAGAAATAGAGCTTTGTTTTGAGGCGTAATAGACCAATAGGTCTATATCTTTCAATCTACGATAAATGAGTGAAAATTAACCCTTGCATTGATGAAAATCTACTCCATAAGAATGTAATATATTTAGTGTAGATATTATACAAATAAATGATTTTTATAAATGATAAGGGAGAGAAGAGAGTATGAGACGAGAGTTTAAGAAAAAGTCAAAAGTTTTATTAATTGATGACAATTATGAACATTTAGCAGGTATTCGGGAGCTGTTGAATATTGAAGGGACTTTTGATGTTGTTGGGATTGCAACAAACGTCAATGTGGGCTTGAATTTGATAAAAAAATATCAGCCGGACATTGTTTTGTTGGACATGAATATGCCTGAAAAAGATGGGCTTCAGGGTATATTGGAAATCTCTAAATTAGAGATGGATGTAAAAATTCTTGCGCTTTCTGGGTATGATGATGCGGATTTGATATTCAGAGCTATGAAAATTGGCGCAAGAGGTTATGTTTTAAAAACGATGGCATCTGCTCAGTTGATTTATGCGATAGAAGAGGTTTTGAATGGTAAAATTTACTTGCCGTTAGCTCTTTCTTCAAGATTTTTCGAGTATTTTCAACAGACATTTAGAGAAGAAAATGCAAAACAAGAAGCTGGTGTACAAGAAGAAAATCTGCTCGATTATTTGACTCAGCGTGAGAAAGAAGTCTTAGAGCTTTTAACTCAAGGTATAACATATAAGGGCGTAGCTAATAAGTTATTTATATCTGATACTACGGTAAAGACTCACGTAAATAACATTTTTCAAAAACTTCAGGTAAATGATAGAACTCAGGCTGTGTTATATGCAATCAATAACGGGTTTTTATCAAAAAGAGTGAAAATCTCTGCATAATTAAAGGCGTTTATGATGAAGAAAATTGTAAGACAGCAGAACTATTTAAAAGAGCTTATAGAGTCTCAGGAAAACAAATATCTTTCAAGGCAGACTTTGAAATGTATAGTTCGTGCTGTCCTTGAGCCGCTTTTAGATAAGCCTGAAGTTGGCGTTGTTCTTTATAGAATAATTAATTCCGAAGGTTTGACTGGTATGATTAAACGGCTGGAATTTTCTGAAATCGAAGCTTATGATTATTCAGATGAGAGTGATAATTTAAGAGAAAGAGTTTGGGCTGATACTGAGTTTTTATGTGTTTTAACTCACAGATTTGTTACAATACTGCTTTGGGATAATAAAACTGATGATAAGAATAAGGTAAGATATTATTCAATCTGTAACTCAAGATTGCAAAACGAAGCTCTGGATATTATAAATCGCAACTCTATTCTGGATATAAAACATTTTCAGGAACAATTCAGGCCTGACAGACGTGACAATGTTCTTCTCAATGTTTCTATAAGGAAATTAATAGAAGGTATGGATGAGGCTTCCAAGGATGCGGTATTGGGGTTTGCAGAGGGGCAGACAGTTGAAAATTCTCCGCAAAAGTATGATGCAAATACTCGTGCTGTTGCGCATGAAATAAGAAATCAGCTTTCGATTTGCGACTTGTACACAGAAGTTCTAAAACGGTATTGTAAAAAGAATGAAATAGCGGACGGTACAATTACAAATGCGCTTGATTGCCTGACGAGAGCTTATAAAATGGCAAATAATGCTTTAATTGCTCTTAAATCAACGGAGGTAAATGATTTAAAGCCGCATTCTCTTAAGGCTCTTATTTGTACAGCGGAAAATTTGACGAAAGTATATTTTGAATGCAAAAATATTAAATATATAGTAGAGAATTCTGTTGACGAAATGATTCTTGCAGATGAGGATAAATTTATAGCTGTATTGATAAATCTTGTTAAAAATGCAGTGGAAGCTTTTGGAATAGAGGAAGAGAACCTTAAAGACGGTAAGTATATTAAGATTAAGACTGAAAAATCCGGCGATTTTGCACTTGTGAGGGTTTCTAATAATGCAGGCAAAATTAATGATTCGAATAAGATTTTTGAGGCCGGGTATACGACAAAAACAGGCGGAAGTGGTCTGGGGCTTATGATTTGCAAAAAGTCTCTTGAGGAACAGCTCGGACAGTTAACCTTAGAGCATACAGATGATGATTACACGGAATTTGTTATAAAAATAGGATTGGTGTAAGTTATGGATTTGATTTCAAATAGAACAATTGAGATTACAAAGCTGGGCATGGACGGGCTTATGGAGAGGCAGCATGCGGTTGCATCTAATATTGCAAACGTTATGACACCTGGGTTTCAGAGAAGAGAAGTCGCTTTTGAAAGCCAGCTTGCAGAAATTATTGAAAAAGAAGATTTGAAGGATTATATTAAAGGGCAGAATAGTATTGAGTATAAGCCGCCGATGGTTGATGTTTTTACTGGTGAAATTCATACCTATAGAACCCCTACTTTGCAGGAGAAAGCTTATCTTCAATCAAATACTTACGATCAATTTAAACCACAAGTCGTAACTGATATATATAACGGAACGGATTCTACTGGAAATAACGTTGAACTAGAACGTGAAATGATGGATTTATCAAAAACAGGTACAAAGTTCCTTGTGTTATCAAATCTTGAACAGAGACAGTTTACGCATATATCGGAAGCGATAAGGGGACAATAGAGGAGGTAAATTATGAGTTTTAATATATTCGATATAGCCGGCTCTGGCATGACGGCTCAAAGAATTAAAATGGATACAATCTCCAGTAATATTGCAAATATAAATACAACAAGACAGCCTGATGGTGCAAAGGGCGTTTATATAAAAAAAGATGTATCATTTAGGACTATTTATGAAGATACGGTAAATCGAGGTTATTCAAATTTTGCTTCAAACAGCCCGGATGCTGAATTCGATCCTCGTACAGGTAATATGCTTATAAATGCTAATATAGCTTTGAATGAGGGTATGCTGACGGGCGGAGTTCAGGTAGATGAGATTTATGAAGCTGAAAACGGTGTAAAAACTGTTTACGATCCTTCTCATCCTGATGCTGACGAAGAAGGATATGTGGATTTGCCGAATATTAACCTTGTCGAAGAAATGGTAGGTATGATTTCTGCTTCAAGAGCATATGAAGCGAATGCAACGGTTGCTGAGAACGTTAAGACGATGATGCAGAGCGCTATGAATATTTAAGGAGTGTAAGTTATGGATTTTTCAGTAGGAATAAGCGAGTTTAATACAAATTATACTAACTTGAACGCAATTGATGAATATAATAAATTCTTACAGGGCAATGCATCGTTTGAAGTCGATAAAACTGCATTTGATGAAGAACTGGAAAAAGCTTCTAGAAATTATCCTGTTAAAGATAAACACGATCCAACAGGGCTTGGAAATTTTGCATCTCAGATGGGGAATGCATTCTCTGAAAGCTTGAATGCGGTTAATAATAATAGAATTATGGCCGATAAAATGCAGGAAGATATTGCAATGGGCGGTTCTACTAATATCCATGATGCAATGATAGCAGCAGAAAAAGCGTCTTTAAGTATGCAAATGGCAATCCAAGTAAGAAATAGGCTTGTTTCTGCATATACCGATCTTACAACAATGGCAATATAGAACTTTTTAGTTATTTTTTTCAATATTCAGAACGACTATTTTATTTTTATTAGTCTGGTTTTCCAAGACTTTCTTAAACAAAATAGTGCCCCCTGCAAGTGCTGAAAAAATGATAGGAAGTCTAAATTTGGGTTTTAAATTTTTGGTTAATGCACTTGATATGGATAATAGAAGAAGTGGAACTAAAGTATCGTTAATCAAGTATTTTGTTGTATTTTTGAACCGAGTTTCGAAAGCTTGCTCTTTTGCCAGTTCGATTGCTTGAGCTCCAACCATGCCTGAAGAAATAAACCTCATTGCAGGCATATCAGTTATGCTTGAATAAATTATGTTTCTCATATCTTCATCACTGATTTTGTTAAGGTTTTTATCAATATAAACAATATATTTATTTTTTTCTTGCTCATTATTAATGTGATTCATTTTAGGTTGTTTGAACTTTGTTTTAGAAAGAATATAATCTGCGCTAAGTGCCCCTAAAACCCCGGCTGCTGTTGAGGTAAACCCAGATATTATTTCTTTAACAACAGCTTTTGTGTATTTGATAGAAGTATTATACTTTGCATTGTTTATTTTATCCGAAATTTTGTTAACCAATTGTTCATACGCTTTGTTTTTAGCAATCCTTTTGGAGGCAAGACTATTTGCTGCTAAACCTGTGGCTGCACCCAAAAGAACAACTGAATCTTTAAGCAGAAACCTGTTTTTGTACTTAGGGCTCGCATCGTGATAATCTTTATAAGTTTTATAGCCGCCGCTTAATAAAAAGATTGAAGCTGATAAGCTGGAAGAGTTTAAGAATTTATCTAATTTGGGATTGTACTTCATATTTAATATAAAAACATGAAAATAATATTTTTTTTGTTCTTTATAATAAAATACTTATATGAAAAAAATTGCATTATATACAATTCTATTCTTAACCGCTGTATCAATGCTTATACCTTTTTTAGCGATGTTCTTTATTTCTTTGAGCGGTGATGAGAATATTTTTATTAATTATAATAATATTAATTTGTCTTTTATGTCCTATAGAAATGTTTTTAAATCAATCCCCGTAATTAAATATTTCTTAAATAGTTTAACAGTGGCGTTGGCAACAACATTAGGACAAGTTTTGATTGCTTCTCTTGCCGGATATGGCTTTGCAAGATTAAAATTTCCAGGGCGGGATATTTTATTTTTTGTAATGATTTTGACTATGATGGTACCGCCTCAGGTCAATATCGTCCCCTTGTTTTGGCTAATGAGTAAACTCGGCTGGATTAATACATACCAAGCATTGATTGTTCCGGGTTTGTTTGGAGGTTTTGGTGTATTTTTAATGCGGCAATATTTTTTAAATTTTTCTTCTGAACTTGAAGATGCCGCTAAAATTGACGGCTGCAATGAATGGAAAACTTTTTACAAAATAGCAATGCCTTACGCAATTCCGGCGATTGCAACTTTGAGTATTTTTACATTTGTTACAACATGGAATAGCTTTATGTGGCCGCTCATTGTAACTAATACAGAGAGCATGCGAACTCTTGCCGTTGGTCTGGCAATCTTTAAAGGTTCTTTTAGAGAGCTTACACTTTGGGGTGAACTTATGGCCGCCTCTTGTATATGTTCAATTCCAGTAATATTAGTTTTTATTATTGGTAAGAAGTATTTAATAAACAATTCTCTTGAAGGTGCAATAAAAGAATAGCCTTAGATACTTTTGAACTTAACCAAGTCTTGTTTTCTCATTCTAATATTTTGCGGCGTAATTTCAACAAGTTCATCATCGCCAATATATTCAAGACAATCTTCAAGCGAGAGTTCTTTATGTGCTTGTAAAGTTACCATAACATCAGCTGTTGCGCTTCTCATATTGGTAAGTTTTTTGGTTTTACATATATTAACGACAATATCCTGCGGTCTGTTTCCTTCACCTATTATCATACCTCTATATACTTTTGTTTTTGGAGTTACAAAGAAAACACCCCTGTCCTCAAATTGAGCCAAAGCATACGGGATAGCTTCTCCTTGTTCGTGAGCAAGTATGGAGCCGCTTCTTTGTTTTGGAATATCTCCTGCGTAAGGTTTGTATTCGTCAAATGTGTGGTACATAATCCCTTCGCCTCGAGTCATTCTGATAAACTCGGTTCTGAACCCTATCAACCCCCTTGCCGGAATTGAGAACTTCATATTTGTTCTGCCATTATTATTCTGCATCTCTGTCATAGTTGCTTTTCGGCCTGATAGACGGTCTATACAAGAACCTGCGTATTCTTCAGGAACATCTACCAGCAAATTTTCAAACGGTTCATATTTTTCTCCGTTAATTTCTTTGTAGATAACTTCCGGCTTAGAAACCTGAAACTCATACCCTTCTCTTCTCATTGTTTCAATCAAAATTCCAAGGTGAAGCTCGCCTCGGCCGCTTACTTTGAAACAATCGGTTGAGTCTGTATCTTCAACTCTTAAACTAACATTCTTTTCCAGTTCGTCATAAAGTCTTTTTCTAAGCTGTCTTGATGTAACAAATTTTCCTTCTTGACCAGCAAACGGACTGTCATTTACTGAAAAATTCATTTGCAAAGTAGGTTCATCAACTTTGATAAGCGGTAAAGCCTCAATATGGTTAGTATCGCACAATGTTTCTCCAATGTGGATATCTGAAAATCCAGCAATTCCAACAATATCTCCGGCTTCTGCGGATTCTATTTCTACACGTCCAAGGTCTTTAAATCCAAAGAGTTTTGTTATTTTGCCTCTGATTATTTCTCCGCCAGAATTAATCCAAGCTACTTGATCTTGTGAATGCACAACTCCGTTTGCAATACGTCCAATTACAATCCGTCCTACATATTCGTTGTAGTCTAGTGTTGTTGCTCTGAATTGAAACGGCTTTTTGCTGTCGCCAGCCGGCTCTTGAATATTTTCTAAGATGCAGTCCAAAAGCGGAGTTACATCTTTTCTCTCATCGTTAAGATGCTTTATTGCAAATCCATTCAAGCTGCTTGCATAGATATATGGAAAATCGATTAAATCTTCTCTGTCTGTTAATTCCGTGAATAAATCAAAGACTTTATCTAAAGTTCCATCTGGGTCAGCAGCAGGTTTATCAATTTTATTAATAACAACAATAATCTTGATACCAAGCTCTAAAGCCTTAGAAAGTACAAATCTTGTCTGAGGCATAGGGCCTTCTGCAGCATCAACAATAAGCAATGCGCCATCTACCATTCCTAATACCCGTTCTACTTCTCCTCCGAAATCTGCGTGACCGGGAGTATCTACAACGTTAATTTTTAT
Source organism: Candidatus Gastranaerophilales bacterium (assembly GCA_944323405.1). Classification (GTDB taxonomy): domain Bacteria; phylum Cyanobacteriota; class Vampirovibrionia; order Gastranaerophilales; family Gastranaerophilaceae; genus CAG-196. The sequence continues at coordinate 1,417 of CALUSJ010000041.1, read as the reverse complement.
CCCTTTATATGAAATTGAAATATTCTTAGAAAGAATTGTAATACCTCTTTCTCTTTCTAAATCATTGCTGTCTAAAACTCTTTCTTGAACTTGCTGGTTGTCTCTAAAAACACCGCTTTGCTTAAGCATACAATCAACAAGCGTTGTTTTCCCGTGGTCTACGTGTGCTATTATTGCTATATTTCTAATATTTTTTGCCATAATCTTAATCCCTGTTTAATCGTCTAGTGTCATTTTTACACTTATATTTTAGAATATAAAAAATAAAAATACAACCAATATTCAGATTGTTTGTAAATAAATACTTGATTTCAAAAAATATCTATGATACATTAGATTTTGCCGAGGGATGGAATAGTATCAATCGGTGTTGAAAATAAAAAATGCGGGCTGCTAGCTCAGGTGGTTAGAGCGCACCCCTGATAAGGGTGAGGTCGGTGGTTCGAGTCCACTGCGGCCCATATTAAAGAAGACTCCTAATTTCAGGGGTCTTTTTTAATGCGTATTAATAGGTAATAGGTTTCTGGGACATTGAGACAGAGAAATTTTTAATAAAAAAATCAACTTTTTTACCGAACAGTAAAAAAACGGAAAAACAAATAATAGGTTTCTGGGACATTGAGACGAAGAAAATTTAATAAAAAATCAAACAGACAGCACGATTGAGGCTGTTTTTTAGTATTGAGATGTACCGGTCTTTTTTTGCACTCAACTACTCTTTTCTTGCACTCTTTTGCACTAATTTTCTGTCACCCTGAATTTATTTCAGGGTCTATCCTAATAACAAAGCCTGTTTACACCCAGTGCCAAAAAGTGCAATTTTATTTTCGCTTGCAATTTGAGATACCCAAAATTATCTATGAAATTTAGATACTAACTAAAAATTTAAAAATTCAGCTAATGTTAAATTAAAAGCTTTGGCTATTTTGTTTAATTTGGAAAAGGTTACATCATTTTGAGCAGTTTCAATATTCCCTAAAGTTGAGCGTGCAATTTGGGCTAAATCCGCTAAATCATCTTGAGTGTACTTATGTAATTTCCTTAACTCTTTTATACGATTTGCTAATTTTTGTAATAAAACCTTGTCCATAATTAAATTGTCCGCGATAATGACAATATAGACAAACTGTGAGGCGGACAAAATAGCTTATGTTTACTAAAAAAATACTTATAGATTTAGACGGCGCACTAAATGAGTACGGAAAAGAGAAATTCAATGAAAATTACATTCCTGAAATTAAGGTCGGGGCTTATGAATTTTTAGAAACTTTGTCTAAAAATGCTGAATTGTATCTTTTTACATCAAGAAACCTGATGCTTGCAACTAAATGGCTAATTAATAATAATTTGGATAAATTTTTTAAGGATGTGACTAATATAAAATTGCCGTCTTATCTTTACATTGATGATAGAACGA
>CALUSJ010000040.1 GCA_944323405.1 Candidatus Gastranaerophilales bacterium | reverse complement strand
AAATGTAATAGTTAATAGAAGGCTGGATTGCTTCGTCCTAATCGTCCTCGCAATGACACCACGTTGTTTGCTTATTAACTTATTTACTTATTCACTACTCACTATTCACTACTCACTACTCACTAGTCACCCTAAATTCTAATATTTTTGTATTTTAGATAAAAATGTAATAGTTAATAGAAGGCTGGATTGCTTCGTCCTAATCGTCCTCGCAATGACACCACTTTGTTTGCTTATTAACTTATTTACTTATTCACTACTCACTATTCACTATTCACTAGTCACCCTAAACTCTAATATTTTTGTATTTTAGATCAAAATGTAATAGTTAATAGAAAGCTGGATTGCTTCGTCCTAATCGTCCTCGCAATGACACCACACGGCTTGACCTAACCCCTAAAATGCTCCCTTCACCCCTCACCCTTCACGCTTCACCTATTCTATTCACTAATCACTATTCACTAGTCACTAGTCACCCTAAATTCTAATATTTTTGTATTTTAGATTAAAATGTAATAGTTAATAATCAGCTGGATTGCTTCGGACTAATCGTCCTCGCAATGACACCACTTTGTTTGCTTATTAACTTATTTACTTATTCACTACTCACTATTCACTAGTCACTATTCACTAATCTTAACATTCAAGTTATGCTTACCGCCATTCTCTACAAACTGGTAGTTCTCTTCGAGCAGTTCCAGCACCTCATCAGAAGACGCTTTGCTCTTATTCTTGAAAAGTTGCTCAAAGTCTTTGTTCCACATTGTTATACTGGTGCTTAAAGCGTGTATATTATCTAGAGGAGCGCCCTTTTCTTTTCCGCAAACCATAGCAAATTTAATATTTAAATCATCATAAGCATCCGCAATTACACGATACAAATCATAGCTCATTATAGTACTCTTATCATGTATATCAAACGCCCAGCCGCCGCATATAAACCCTTTTATTTCATCGCAAGTTTGGCGGAGAATTGCTACCTGCTTAGCAAGTTCGGATTTTACGGTTTTTAACGGCTGAAACTCTGGTGCTGCGTGAAACATAAAATGTTTTTTCCCGCCGCTCAGTACTCCTGCTGTGCAGCTGTCTATATTTTCTGTTCTTAAAGAACGCTGGATTGTAGTGGGTTTTGTACTGCCTATTATATATTCTTGAAACTTCCCGATTTCTTTCATACTTTTTCTATCAGGATAAGGAATATGTGAAAAATTGATTGTTAGTGGGCTCATGTATTAATTCCTTTCTAAATATTTTATATTTCTATTTTTCTTAAACCCCCTAAAAAATAAAATTGCTAGTCTGCAAGAAATAAAAATATTTATCAAACCCGTTACTCTTCAGTATTTATTCCAAAATACACATCCTTAAGCCTTTTTTTGCTAATATGCGTATAAAGCTGGGTCGTTGATACGTCGCTATGACCTAAAAGCTCCTGTACAACCCTTAAATCTGCTCCGTTTTCTAAGAGGTGAGTTGCAAAACTATGTCTTAAGGTATGAGGCGAAATATTCTTATGAATCAATTTCCCCTGATTATGGATAAAATTATAGATATCCTGCCTGGTGATTAAGCGCCCGTTTTCAAGTATAAGCAAATTTTTTGTATCCAACCCGTATTTTTTTATAATCAATTCTCTTTCAGGAAGATACTCTTTGATAATGCGTTTTGCCGTTTCACCCATTGGGATAATTCGTTCTTTAGACCCTTTACCAAAACATCGTACATATTTAGAAGCTAAATCAACATCTGCCAGTTTAAGGTTAACGAGTTCTGAGACTCTGAGGCCGCAGCTATACAAAAGCTCCATAATAACGTGTTCAAGCGGATTAAGATTATTATGCAGCATTTCTTCCATTTCTTTTAAGGATACGACTTTAGGCAGCTTTTGCGGAACTTTCGGCTGTTCCAGCGTTGATGCAGGATTTTTGTCGATAACACCAGTTGATGCTGCCCATTTAAAAAAACCTCTTATTGAAGCAACCTTTCGTATTACGCTCGTTGGAGTAAGATTTCTTTCTCGCAAAACACGCATATATGAGTTTATTTTAAACCTGTCAACAGACTCTATATTGTCTATTTCTACTGCAAAATCAGACAAATCACGTCTATATGCATCAATGGTGTTTTGTGCAAGCCCCTTTTCTAATTCCAGATATTCCAGATATTGAGCAATAATTTGAAGCATAAGTTTCTTTTAAAAAAATTGTCTCTTCTCAATATAATTATAACAAAAATTGAAGTGGAAAGTAAGATTTAATATTTATTCTGCCTCTTTACAAATACTCTTTTTTCGACTACCATAAAACAAAGGAGAAGGAACTAATGGCAGCAAAATATAAGCGTGTGTTACTAAAAATCAGCGGTGAAGCTCTTTTAGGCGAACAGCAGTTTGGTATTGATTATGAACCCGTTGAAATGATTGCTAATGAAATAAAATCCATTGTGGATAAAGGCGTAGAAGTAGCTGTAGTAGTTGGCGGAGGGAATATTTTCCGCGGAATGAAAAACAGCGCACGTCTTGGAATGGATCAAGCTTCCGGCGACTATGTCGGCATGCTTGCAACGGTTATGAATGCGGTTGTACTTCAGTGTGCACTGAAAAAGATTAATGTTGAATGTCGTGTTCAGACTGCGATTGCAATGAACCAGATTGCAGAACCTTACGTAAGGCATAGAGCTATAAGACACCTTGAAAAAGGCAGAGTTGTTATTTTTGCGGCAGGAACTGGAAACCCATTCTTTACAACTGATACGGCATCAGCTCTAAGGGCTTCTGAGATTAACGCTGAAGTTATGCTTATGGCCAAAAACGGTGTTGACGGAGTATATAATGATGACCCTAAAGTTAACCCGGATGCTAAAAAACTAGATAATGTGTCTTATGACGATATTATAAAAAATGAGTTAAAAATTATGGACACTTCTGCGTGTGCTCTATGCAAGCAAAACAAGATTCCTATTATTGTTTTCAATTTCAAAGCAAAAGGAAGCCTTGCAAGAATCATGAGCGGTGAAGATGTCGGAACGTATGTAAGTTAGTATTTGTTTATAAAAGGAGAAAATTATGTCAGAAGCTCTAGAAGAGATGTATTTATTAGGTGAAGAAAAAATGGAAAAAGCAGTTTCCCAAATGAAAAGGGAATTTGCATCAGTAAGAACCGGGCGTGCCAATCCTGCAATCTTGGACAGGGTAATTGTTGAATATTACGGCGCACCAACTCCTATAAGACAAATGGCGCAAGTTAGTGTCAGCGAAGGTACTACACTTGTGATTACTCCTTTTGATAAAAGCATTATGAAAGAATTAGAAAAAGCTATAATAAAGGCAGAATTAGGTGTTGCGCCCAATAACGACGGAACTTGTGTAAGACTTAATTTCCCACCGCTTACTGAAGAAAAAAGAAGGGAAACAGCCAAAGAGGTAAAAAAATACGGTGAAGATGCTAAGGTTGCCATCCGTAACGTAAGAAGAGATATGGTTGACAGCCTTAAGAAAATCGAAAAAGATGAAAACATGCCTGAAGACGCTGTAAAAGATAATCAGGATAAGATTCAAAAACTAACTGATAAATATGTAGGGATAATAGATTCACAAGTTGTGGAAAAAGAAAAAGAGGTTATGACTGTATAATGACATCGGATAAAAAGGGGCTGCTGCGTTTTATACCATCAAGATTACTAACCGGGTTAGTTATCGGGTTTATTGCGCTGTTTGCAATTCTATCAGGCGGACTGTATTTAGTAGCATTGGTTTTAGCCATAGTTGTTTTGGCCGCAAAAGAATACACAACCGTTCTTAGGCACAAAGGATTTTTACCGAGTTTTCGAGTAATCATCTTGTCAAGTATAATCTTTGCGGCACTTGCTTACTTTAATCGGTTTGACTTAGTTGCGCTCGCATTTACTTGCTGTTCGATAATGGCTTTTATGTCAGTATTATTTAGAGGCCGGCAGCCATATATAGCCAATGTTGCAACGACAATCCTCGGATTCGTCTATTGCGGCTGGTTTCCTTTACATCTACTTTTCTTAAGAGATTTGGGCAGCCATCCCGTCTATAACGGGATTCTCAAGCAAGGGGTTACAACAGAAGGTGCAGGATACGCTTTACTGCTATTATTTTGCGTAATTCTTACTGATAGTTTCTGTTATTACGCAGGTTGTAAATTCGGTAAACATAAGTTATCCAAGGTCATTAGTCCTAATAAGACCATAGAAGGCTCTATCGGAGGAACTTTGACTTGCCTTATTGCGTGTATGATTTTTGGACATATGCTTGAGATTCCATGGTACCACTCTTTTGTTTTAGGTCTGTTGATTGCAGCATTTGCGCAAATCGGTGATTTGTGCGAATCCATGATTAAACGTGATGCAGGGGTTAAAGATTCAAGTAACATTCTTCCCGGTCACGGCGGGTTTTTGGATAGGACGGACAGCTATATTTTAACAATCCCGGTTGTACATTATTATTTGTATTTCTTTGTCGTAAATAATTTTATTGATATATTCAAAGGCCTGTTCTAATGCTGGAAGAAATCTTTGGCAAAAAAACTGAAATAGTTCAAAAAGCGCTTACACATCCTTCTTATACCAAGGACAACGGACTAAGCGACTTGGAGAATTACGAACGCCTAGAGTTTTTTGGGGATTCTGTATTAAAACTGTTTACGTCCAAACTTCTTTATAATATGTACCCGGAAGCAACAGAAGGCGAGCTTTCTAAAATCCGCTCTATACTGGTTTCGGATATGATACTAGCTAAGGTCGGGATAAAAATAGGGCTTGATAAACTTCTAATATTGAGCCAAGCAGAAGAAAAACAGGGCGGAAGAAAACGGGAATCAAATATTGCCTGCGCTCTGGAAGCGGTTTTAGGTGCGTATTATTTGAGCGGACAACAAGAAAAAATAGAAAAATTTATAAGTGATTATATAATCGTATATGCAGAAGATGTTGATAAACATTTTGAGAAATACAATGCGAAAGATATTTTTCAGCAATATACACAAAGTATAGATAAAACCCTGCCGGTATATCGTACACTGAGTGTAAAAGGGCCGGCACATAAACCTGAATTCATTGTAGAAGTTGAGTGGAATGGTGAAGTAATAACCCAGGCTTCGGGGAAAACCAAGAAAGAAGCACAGCAGAATTGCGCATTGAAAGCATGTAAGATGCTGGGAGTGATTAGGACGAAGCAATCCAGCTGATTAATAACGAATAGGTGAAGGGTGAAGGGTGAGGAGTGAAGAGAGCATTTTAGGGTTTAGAGGTTGAGGGTGACTAGTGAATAGTGAGTAGTGAATAGGTGAAGCGTGAAGGGTGAGGGGTGAAGGGAGCATTTTAGGGTTTAGAGGTTGAGGGTGACTAGTGAATAGTGAGTAGTGAATAGGTAAATAAGTTAATAAGTGAATAAGGGTGTAGGTCAAACAATGTCTGACGTCCTGTCATTGCGAGGACGATTAGGACGAAGCAATCCAGCTGATTATTAACTATTACATTTTGATCTAAAATACAGAAATATTAAAGTTTAGGTGACTAGTGAGTAGTGATTAGTGACTAGTGATTAGTGAATAAGTGAAGAGTGAGGGGTGAAGGGTGAAGAGAGCATTTTAGGGTTTAGGTCAAGCCGTGTGGTGTCATTGCGAGGACGGTTAGGACGAAGCAATCCAGCTTTCTATTAACTATTACATTTTGATATTATTTATGAATAACAGCCCCCTGTCATTGCTTGACCTACAAACTTAGTCAGGTTGAGGAGTTTAGAGGTTGAGGGTGACTAGTGACTAGTGACTAGTGATTAGTGAATAGGTGAAGGGTGAAGAGTGAGGGGTGAAGGGTGAAGGGTGCATT
>CALUSJ010000039.1 GCA_944323405.1 Candidatus Gastranaerophilales bacterium | reverse complement strand
TTACAAAAAATGGTGCTGGGAAAACGGAAGAAAATACTTCTCAGTAGCTTCAGGCGGCGGTACAGGACGTACACTTCACCCTGATAACGTAGCAGCAGGCCCTGCTTCTTATGGTATGACAGATACTATGGGAAGAATGCACGGTGATGCTCAATTTGCAGGTTCATCATCCGTTCCTGCTCACGTAGAAATGATGGGCGTAATCGGTATGGGTAACAACCCGATGGTTGGTGCAACTGTTGCAGTTGCGGTTGCTGTTGAAAATGCTATGAAGGGTTAATACAAATAAAAGTATTATCTTTTACGCAAGCAAAATATTTAAAAATGGAGAAAATAAACTTTTCTCCGTTTTTTTTTACAAAATATTACTTAATTCAAAAAATATACGTTAAATAGTTGATAACAAATTTCATAAAATGTATAATAATAAAAAGAAAAATAGGGGAGATTAGGGTCTCATGTTCAACAACATTAATGATAATAACACTTATAGCTCAACATTAGGCAATGCGTCTAATATAATTAATCTTAATGCTATTAGAGCCAATCTTCAAAAAAGCGGCTATAATACAAATCCTTATGTAGACAAAACAGAGATTTCTTCTAGTGCAATGGAATTGTTCCAAAAGGATTTGGACATTAACAAATTTAATAAAGTTGCAATGAGTGATTTGGACAATACTTCTCATTTAGATAAAATGCAAGAATTATTCGATGATGGTGTTATAGATGTTTATGAAGATGATGTACTAAAAGAACTTGTAACAAATTCTAAATTGTGGGATGATTTAGAACTATAGATGTGATAGAATTAGTTTATGGCATCGTCGGATTATTATATTGTTGACAATTCTGATATTGAGAACCAGAAACTGGAAGCCGCCAAAACTCATTACAGAAAAGGAGATTATACAGCAGCTTTAAAGCTTTATTTAACAATGCTTAACACTAGCATCTCTTATAAATTGTATTATGAAATTGGCAGATGCTACTATAAGCTCAATGATTTATTACCAGCAGAAGAATATTTTAAAAAATCTATAGGCTTGGAAAGCTTTAAAAATCCATCTTATCTTTATTTAGGAAACCTGTATTTTAAACGTGAAGATTTAAGAAATGCTATTGAGAACTGGGCTTCTGCATATGCCTACAAGCCTGATGATGAAGCAGTTTGTCTTAATCTTGCAACATCTTACTTCTCAAAAAAAATGAATTTTCAATCGGTTTTCTATTACAAAAAATATCTTAAGTATGCAAAAGATAAAAATCGTGCTTATTTTGCCATAAAAAATACCATTGATAATTACGAAAAACAAGCAGAAGAATTAATGCAAAAGGCGCAGAGAGCAATTTCTTTAAAGAACAACAAACAAGCGATTGAATATTTGAATCTAGCTTCAAAAATTATGCCGGTTAAGTTTGACATTAACCTGCTTTTGGGTAAGTTGTACTTGGAAATTAACGATAACATGCATTCAATGATATACCTAAAAAGAGCGCTCTGTATAGATGGAAAATCTTTGGATGTTTTACAAAAATTATCTTCGGTATTTATCAACCTAGGAGATTACACAGCGGCTTATTGTGCGATGCGGCGTTTATTACCGCTTGTTATACATAATCAGCAGGAGTATTTAAAGACTCTACAGATGGTTAAAGAATTAGATACCTCTTTTGATGAACTTAGTTTTCAGGGACATAAAGAATGGGCTGATAAGTATTATGATGACAACAATTATCATATGGCACTTATTGAATATGAAAATTGTGCAATTTTAAAAGAACAAGTGCAAGGAGAAATCGCAAAGAGGATTGAAAAAATTAAATCTTTTCTTTATCCAGAAGAAAGAATTGTAAAAACTTGCATTGAAAAAGGTGCAGAACTATATACAAACGGCGATTATAAGAATTCTAATAAATATTTTGCCAAAGTCATGCAATTTACAAATGAAGGTTCGGCTGAATATAAATATGCAAAAGCAAGAGTTGTTAATGTTTAGAAAATTAAAGAAAATTTTTTACCTCTATATTTTAAGAAAAAAATATTACCGCACAGGCGAGTGCCTGGGATGCGGCAGATGCTGCCAAAAAATTTATGTAAAGCATAAAAATGTTATTCAAACAGAAGAAGAATTCAAAAGACTCCAGCTGCTCCATCCATTTTATACTTACCTAAAAATTATAGATAAAGACGAAACCGGGCTTGTGTTTGAATGCACAAAGCTTGATAAAACAACAAACAAGTGCACCATACACAAAACCCGCCCCGGGATTTGCAGACGCTACCCGCAAGAAGAACTATTTAATATGGGAGGGACGCTTGCTGAACATTGCGGCTACCGACTTGAACCTATTGAAAGCTTTGATGAGGTTTTGAAAAAAGTTTCTAAAAAACTAAACAAATAGCTTTACAAATATTAACATTCAATCAATTTTATTTATATTTCTGCTTTAATGTAAGTGTGTAGTATATTATGGAGTTAAATCATGCTAAGAGTAAATGGATTAAGCACAGTAAATTTTATTACAAGACCAGCATTTAGGTCAGAAGAGGTTAAAGGAGATAATAACCTTCCGCAAAAAGTTAACGAAGAGGCCGATTTAAAAGGTGCAGAAGCGCTTGCTTCTTACAATTTGGCACTTTTCGATAACGCCGAAAAACTTGATAAAATAAAACCTATTGATTTGATATTCAAGCCGGAAGAAGGGACTGAAATCGAAGGCGAAAAGATTTATACATCTGAAGGTAAGCTAAAAACAATCATAAAAGATAACGGAGATACTAAGACTGTATATATTCCATCAGAAGAGAATGAAAACCTTATTGATACAATAAAAGTTGTAGATAAAAAAAGCAACAAAGTTCTCAAAGAGCAGTCTAATTATATAGAAGACGGAAAATATGATGGTGCCTGGATAGGAGAATATTCTTCAAATAATGGTGAACTAACGCATTCAACTATTTACGATAAAGACGGAAATGTCAAAAAGGCAACAGTATACAAAACAACTCCTAAAGGCCGCAAGGCAAGTTTAACTCATGATTTTGCTGATAAGGAATACAGACTCAGCGCATATAGTGAAAAAACAAACCATGATGTATTCATAAGTCTGGACAATAATAAGCAACCTGTGAAATTTAGTGAATATCAAAATATTAATAGCATAAAAAGCACGAGTTTAGATGTAGATTTTTATCAAGGAAATATGCTTTCTATCAATAAAAGTGAAAAAATAACAGTTCCAAACGCTTTTGGCAGAGAAAAACTTGAGAACCCGGAACTTCTGCCGGCAGAAAGATATGTTCCTGAAATAGATTTGAAAGGGCAAGAAGGCGAAAAGAGCTATTATTCTAACGGTGCAATTGAAAAAAATGTCATAGGTGATACAATTGCTTACTTTGATTTAGACGGAAATCTAGAAAAAGTTAAAACTGGAAATAAAGAAGTCACAATCTTTGGTGAAACTCAATACATTGTAGAAGATTTAGGCGAAGGCAAAACTAAAACTTCTGAACTATATGAAAATGGTGACGGTTATGTAGAAATCAAAACTCAAAACGATTATAAACAAATATATTTTGATAAAAACAAAAGACCTTGTAATTATAGCGAGGGAATCATTGAAGAAAATGGAGAAAAAGATGATAAGCTTTCTCTTGATTTCAACAACAATGGAATGTTAACAGGAGCCTATCGTTGGTAGCAGTTTAGTTATCAAACATTTGAGCATATTTTACCAGAGCGTTATAAACCTCTGGTAAAATTTTACCTTCTCTTACCTCTCTATAAAGAATTAATAATGCTTCAAGCCGGCTCAAGCGTTTACGATATACCCTAGCTTCTCTAAGAGCACTATATTTGTCAGAAATAGAAACAATCTGAACACCTAATGAGGATGAAACCCCTTTCTTATCAAACTCTGGGTAACCAGAATGTTTAAGATTCTGATGGTGATATTTTACAAGTTCCAGCGTTTGTGGGGATATTGCTTGTGTTTTCAGGAGCTCATACCCTAATATTGAATGTATATTCATTATTTCCCGCTCTTTTATATTGAGTTTTGCCGGTTTGTTTAATATCTTTGATGGAATAAGAACTTTTCCTAAATCGTGAAGTATAGAGGCTTCTTTTAAAGTATTTCTATCTATTCCTATATTTTTAGATTCTGACAATATAGAATATACGCCCATTGCAATATTACAAGTTTCATTCATATGACCGCTTGTCAACTCTCTTAAAGTCTTAAGATGAATTTCGGGTTTAAGTTTGTATTTTTTTAAAATGCTTTTTATTGCAGGATTCAGTGCAATCATGTTTTTAAGCATATTTTTTTGCACTTTAGCATCTCTGCCTGTTTTCAAAAATGTTTTACCGCCTTCATCGGTACAGACAAAAAAGCTGTTGCGATTAATCTGCACAGCACCTTTTAAATTTACTCTATTTTTGGGGTATTTTCTTACTAAAATCATTTCTCTTTTCTTAAATTGTGGACGTGTATCAAGTTTATACTAAAAAATAAAATTTTACAACTACTTTTTTAAAATTTACCCAAAACTTGATTAAACAAAATCCAAAGCGGCCGAATTCGGCCGCTTTGAGAGTTTTTATCATTTACTAAATTCTATTTCATCATTTTTTGCATCTATCTTTATATGGTCTCCATCTATAAATTTCTGGCTCAAAAGAAGTTTAGAAAGTGGATTTTCAACCATCTGCATTATAACTCTCTTGAGTGGTCTTGCACCGTAAACCGGGTTAAAGCCTCTTCTTGCAAGGAGTTCTTTAGCATCGTCTGTTATTTCAAACGTAATATTTCTTTCAGCAAGCAGTTTTCTTAATCTTTCCATCTGGATATCAACAATTGAAGCAAGCTGCTGCATTGTTAATGCCTTAAAGAATATTGTCTCATCAACCCTATTTAGAAATTCAGGTTTGAAACGTTCACGCATTACCGCCATAACTTTTTCTTTTGTTTCTTCAAAGTTGGCAGCACCGGCATTATTAATAGAATCTTCAAGAATAATATCGCTTCCGATATTGCTTGTCATGATGATTACAGTATTTTTAAAATCAACAGTTCTTCCTTTAGAGTCTGTCAAACGTCCATCATCAAAGATTTGAAGCATTAAGTTGAACACATCCGGATGAGCCTTTTCGATTTCATCAAAAAGAACGACCGAATACGGTTTGCGTCTGACAGCTTCGGTTAACTGTCCGCCTTCTTCGTAGCCGACATATCCCGGAGGAGCTCCGACAAGTCTTGCAACATTATGTTTTTCCATATACTCTGACATATCAATTCTTATCAGAGCATCTTCATCGTTGAACAAGAATTCCGCAAGCGTTTTAGCTAATTCTGTTTTACCAACCCCTGTCGGGCCTAAGAAAATAAATGTACCAATCGGACGTTTCGGGTCTTTTAAGCCGGAACGCGCACGACGGATTGCATCAGAGACTGTTTCAACGGCTTCATCCTGACCGACAAGACGTTTATGCAGGACATCTTCCATTCTAAGGAGTTTCTGCATCTCGCTTTCCATAAGCCTGTTAACAGGAATTCCTGTCCATTTGCTTACAATTTCTGCGATATCATCGCCGTCAATTTCTTCTTTAAGAAGCTGGTTCTCACCTTTTTCTTTACCTTGAATAGACTGCAGTTTCTTTTCAAGCTCCATTAATTTGCCATATTTAAGTTCTGCTGCGGTTTGTAAATCTGTATTTCTTTCAGCCTCGGCAATTTTAGTCTTAACCTGATCGATTTCATCCTTAATTGCAGCTTCGCCGGTAATAGAGCTTTTTTCAACTTCCCATTGTGCTTTCAGCTTAGAAATTTTACCCTCTAAATCATCGATTTCAGAAGTTAATTTGTCAATCTTAGCAATGCACTCCGGAGAAGTTTCTTTCTTCAAAGCTTCTCTTTCGATTTCAAGCTGGATTTTCTGTCTCATCATAACATCAATCTCTTCCGGCATGGAATCGATTTCAATACGCAAAGC
>CALUSJ010000038.1 GCA_944323405.1 Candidatus Gastranaerophilales bacterium | reverse complement strand
AAGCTTGAGTTGTGTTATAGAAGTAGTGAAAAAATAATATCTATTCACTATTCACTATTCACTCCTCACTCATAAAAAAGAGAAGGAGAATTAAAATGAATATTACAGCTACAATGGTAAAAGAACTCCGTGACAAAACAGGCGCCGGCATGATGGATGCTAAGAAAGCTCTTGTTGAAGTTGACGGTGATATGGAAAAAGCAATGGAAGTTTTACGCCAAAAAGGTATGGCTTCTGCTGACAAGAAAATGGGCAGAATTGCTGCAGAAGGCAGAATCGGCTCATATGTTTCAGAATCAGCAGGTGCTATGATTGAAGTTAACTGTGAAACAGACTTCGTTGCAAAGAATGCTGAATTTATAGAACTAACTAACGGTTTAGCTCAATTAGTTGCAGAATCTAATCCAGCTGATGTTGATGCTCTTCTTGCAACAACTTGTCCGAAATGCGGCAAGCTTGTTGCTGATATCATCAAGGAAAAAATCGCATCTATCGGTGAAAAGATTACTGTAAGAAGATTTGTAAGATATGAAGGCAACCTTGCAACTTATATCCATAATGGTAAAATTGGCGTTCTTCTTCAAACAGATGCTAAAGATGATGCTCTTGCTAAGGATATCTGCTTACATATAGCATCTTCAGCACCTGAGTTTGTTTCAAGAAAAGATATTCCGGCTTCTGTAATCGAAGAGGAAACAAGAATTGAAATGGGTAAAGAAGATTTAGCCAACAAGCCTGAACAAATTAGAGCTAAGATTGTTGAAGGACGTGTTAATAAATTGATGGCTCACAGATGCTTAATCGAACAGCCGTTCGTTAAAAATCCTGACCAGACAATTGAACAATTAATCGCAGGCAAGTTTAACATTGTTAAATTTGACAGATACGTTCTTGGCGAAGGCCTTGAAAAAAGAAACGATAATTTTGCTGACGAAGTAATGAGCCAGTTAAATAAGTAGTTTTTTTATAAAAGAATACAAGCAGGGGCGGCTTTTAGCCGCCCCTGCTTGTATTAATATCAAGAGCAAAGCTTTTTTATGTTAGAATAAAAATTATTACAGGTGAGAAAAATGCAGAGACTTCCAGAGTATTTAAAGCGGCCGATTATCGATACTGAAAAGACAAAGTTTGTAAGGCGGATTTTAAAAACCAAGTGCCTTAATACGGTTTGCGAGGGTGCAAGATGTCCTAACAAGAGTGAATGTTATTCAAAAAACACAGCGACATTTTTGATAATGGGCAATATATGTACAAGAAACTGCCGTTATTGCAATATATCACCGGCTCGTCCACTGCCGCTGGATTTAGAGGAGCCTAAACATGTTGCAGAGGCAGTAAAAGAGCTGGGGTTAAAATATGCGGTTATAACTTCGGTTACGAGGGATGATTTACCAGACGGCGGCGCAATGCATTTCAAAAACTGTGTGGATGAGATTAGAAAACTTACGGATGCGCAGATAGAGATTCTAACCCCGGATTTTAAGGGGGATACAGACTCTTTAAATGTTATTATTTCAGCAAGGTCGGATGTTTTTAATCATAATATTGAAACAGTGAAATCAATATTTAAAACGGCAAGGCCTCAAGGAAACTACCAAACTTCTCTTGATGTATTGGATTATATTAAGAAGAACTCTTCAATAATAACTAAATCGGGTTTAATGATTGGTCTTGGCGAGACAATAGAAGAAATCGAGGAGACGCTGATTGATTTAAGGCAAGCTGGGGTGGATATATTAACAATAGGCCAATATATTCAGCCTTCGAAAGCGCATTTGGAAGTGAAAAAATATTATACTTTGGATGAGTATGAAGAATTAAAAACAATGGCCGGCAGAATCGGGTTCAAAATTTTTCATATAGGGCCGCTTGTTAGAAGTTCTTATGAGGCAAAACTTTCTTTTGACAGGTTATTAGGGTAGTTTTTATTTCTTTACACTTATTAATAATTTGAAAAGATTTTTTTCTTAGGTTATTATTATATTGAATAATTGTGCGCGGGGAGTACATGGAAAATAATTATTTTGCACTGTTAGCTAATGATATGAAGAAGTTGTGGAATGGTTTGGACGGAAACCAGAAGCTTGGAATGCTTGCATTAATTGTTATAACAATTGTTGCAGCGACTTTTTTCTTATCGAAAGCCCTAGAGCCTGACTGGGTTGTTTTGTATTCTGATTTGAACGAAGTCAGTGCTACAAGTATTGTTGAAGGTTTGAAAAAAAACGGATATAAATATAAGGTTTCAGAAGACCATCACTCGATTTTAGTTCCCTCTAATATTAGAGATGAAATGCGTGTTTTTGTTGCAGAAAATGATTTAATAAAAAACGAAGACGGTGGTTTTGAACTTTTGGATGATATGCAGCTGGGTTCTACTGATTTTAAAAATAAACTAACGAGACAGAGAATCTTTCAGGGTGAGTTAACTCGTTCAATCGAAAAAATTGATGGTGTAAAATATGCCCGTGTTCAGCTAGCAGAGCCTGAGCGTTCGATATTTGAAGATAATGATGAAAGGCCGACGGCATCTGTTGTATTAGTTTTGCAGCCGGGGTATAAAATTAAGGCCTCGCAGGTAAAGGCGATTAAAAATTTGGTTGCTTATGCAGTTCCCCGTATGACCCCTGAACAGGTATTTATTACTGACCAAAACGGCAACAGTCTTTCTGACGAGACATCCAAAAGCTCTACGGATATGGAGAGTTTTAAGTCTAATTTAGAAAGAGATACTGCAAAAAAGGTTTCTGATGTATTAGAAAAAATAGTTGGAAAAGGTAATGTTTCCGTGCAGGTAAATGCGGAGATTGACTTTAATTCTGCAAAGGCAACAATAGAAAGTTATATTCCATTAGAGGGTAAAGGAGAAGGAGTTGTAACGAGTTCTCAAACAGAGGTGGAAACATACGAGAATCCAAACAATGTCCCTAATCCTGATAATGTAAATCGGAGAAATTTAAATTATTCTAAGCAGAAAACAGCGGTTAATTACAGTGTTTCCAAGGAAGTTAAACAGGTTGTTTATGCACCTGGTACTGTAAAACGTCTTTCTATTGCGGTTGCGGTAAACAAAATTTTAACGGAATCAGAAAAGGAAGAGCTTAAAAATCTTGTGCTTTCAGCTTCTGGGGTTAACTATTCCCGTGGTGATGTGATTTCGGTTTCAGGGCTTCAATTTGAGGGCGCTACGATTGATAAAAAAGCTCAGCAAGAGTTTGCGGATCAATACCAGAAAGAACAGATGTTCTATTTTATAACGACTTCTGTGGTACCGCTTATAATAGTATTGATTTTAGGATGTTTTGCACTTTATATCTTGAAGAACTTTATATCAAAAATGCCGTCTTCCCGCAGAATGGAGCGCAATCAGGAAGAAATAGTTGAAGCTCAGCCAGAAGAACCTGAGCCGGAAGAGGATTTACCGAAGATAGAGCTTAGTAAAAGAGAGATAAAGACGCAAAAAGATCAAAATATAAATGAACTTAATGAGGCGGTAATGGCAGCGCCGGAGGAGGCAGCAAAATTACTAACATCGTTTATCAGAGACTAGAGAGGCAAAAGGAGGTTGAGAAGTCTAGAAGTTGAGCAGTTTAGGAGAAGTTAAAAATATATATTATGAGTGAGAGCGAATATAGATTCTTATCAACTTCTAAACCACTAAACTTATAAACTAATTACCATGGGTATAGAAGAAATCAAAAAAGCAAAAGAGGAAGCGAAAAAAGCGATAACGCGTCCAAGCCAGAAGGTCGCAGCGCTTTTGATTGCTCTTGGGCCGACAACGGCTTCTGAAATCCTTAAGAATATTAAGGATGAGGATTTGCTTGAACAGATTACGCTTGATATTGCCAATCTTGGTAAAATCTCTGATGAGGATTTGAATGAGGTGCTTTTAGAGTTCAAAGCTGTATTTCAAGCAAAGAACTATGTTGCTCAAGGCGGTGTCGGATATGCAAAACAGCTATTGTCGCAAACATATGGCGAGCAGGAAGCTGCTAAGATGCTTGAAAAAGTTAATGCAATGGTTAACACAAATCCGTTTTATTTTCTTAATGAGGCGGATCCGTCGCAGCTGGCCAACACCTTTGCTTCTGAAAACCCGCAGCTTCTGGCGTTGATTTTAGCCTACTTAAGGCCGGAATTATCTGCTCAGGTTCTTGCGTTTTTACCTCCTGATGTTCAGGCGGTTGTATCAATGAGAATTGCGGATATGACTCCTACAAACCCGGAGATTTTGTCCACAATAGAAGATATCGTTGAGCGTAAGTTCTCTGCTCTTCTTGTTCAGGATTTCTCAAATGCCGGCGGTGTCGAATCTTTGGCTAATATTCTTAACTGCTGCGATAGAGGTACAGAAAAGAATATTATGGAATGGCTTGATATTGAAAATCAAAAGATGGCTCAAGAAGTTCGAGATTTGATGTTTGTATTCGAAGATATTATTATTCTCGACGACAGAGCGATTCAAAGGCTTCTCAGAGAAATCGATACCAAACAGCTTGCGCTTGCGCTTAAGGGTACAAAAGACGAAATTAAGGAAAAAATCTTTAAGAATATGTCAGAACGTGCAAGGCAAATGCTTACGGACGATATGGAATACTTGGGGCCTGTTAGAGCAAAAGAAGTTCAAGAGGCTCAGACCGGCATTGTTAATGCCATAAGAAATCTTGAAGCAACCGGCGAAATTACTATTACACGTGCAAGTGTCGAGGATGAATTAATTGAGTAGTAACAGGATAAAAGGTCAAGAAATTCAAATGGGTGACAGTTTTGTGCTGCCCATTGAACAGTCACGTGTGACAAAGCAGCAGGCAAAAGTTCAGCAAATTATAGAAGAAACTGATGCTAAAGCACAACAGATTCTTGCAAATGCTGAAAACAAATCACAGGTTGTCATCCAGACGGCAAATAATGAGGCCGAAAGGATTATTGATGAAGCTCGAAAAAAAGCTGAAAAAGAGTATGAAGCAATAAAAAATCAGGCTTATGAAGAAGGGTTTAAGAAGGGTGAACAAGACGGGCTCTATAAGTTTCAAAAGGATGCTGAGGAGGGCTTGAAATCTCTGGAAACTCTTGCAAGCAGTTCTTATGAGATGAAAAAAAATATAATTGACTCTGCTTCTCGTGATATTGTTGAACTTGTAAGTGCAATTGCGGACAAAGTTTGTCATCAAAAATTCAGCAACCAGGTTTTGTATAAGATTACGCTTGATGCAATAAAACAACTTAATGATAAAGAAACGATTACTATAATAGTTAATCCTAAATTAGTTGAAAATATTAATAAGCTGGTGCCAAATTTTAAAAGTGCGTTTCCTAAACTGGAGACTCTGAAGATTTTGGAAGATAATTCTCTTTCGCCGGACGGAGTAATAGTAGAGACACCGTCATCCAGACTGGACTCAAGGATTTCAGCGCAAATCGCCGAAATTACGGAAAAAATGATTACGGGTGCAGAAGATGAGCTGGGACAAAAATAAGTATTTAGAGATTATTAAAACAACGCCTTCGATAAAAGAAATCGGCAAGATAACGGAGATTATCGGGCTGACGATAGAATCCGACGGGCCGAAATCGTCAATAGGTGATTTGTGCTATATTTGTAATAATTATAACGATGTTCCTACGCTGGCAGAAGTCGTCGGATTTAAACGTGATAAAATTCTTCTTATGCCTCTTGCAAATCCTGACGGGATTCAGCCCGGAGCACTTGTTATAAACAGCGGCGGAGCAATGAAGATAGGCGTAGGAAACCAGCTTATAGGAAGAGTTTTGGATGGACTGGGGCGGCCGATTGATACATTGGGAGATATAAGGTTTTCGGAATATCGTTCTACAAGGGCGGATGCGATTAATCCACTTAAGCGAAAAAGAATTACCGAAGCACTGGCTCTTGGGATTAAGTCTGTGGACGGTTTTATGACACTTGGAAAAGGTCAGAGGATGGGAATCTTTGCAGGTTCAGGCGTTGGAAAAAGCACAACAATCGGTATGATGGCCAAAAATACTTCCGCTGATTTGAATGTTATTGCGCTTATAGGAGAGCGAGGGCGTGAGGTTAAGGAATTTATTGAAGAAATCTTAGGGCCTGAGGGGATGAAACGCTCTATCGTAATCGCTGCAACGTCAGAACAACCGTCTTTGGTAAAGATTAAAGCTGCGTTTGTTGCAACTTCGATTGCCGAATATTTTAGAGATAAGGGGCTTGACGTTTTATTCATGCTTGATAGTATAACCCGTATTGCAATGGCGCAAAGAGAGGTGGGGCTTGCAATCGGAGAGCCGCCTGCAACAAGAGGTTATACCCCTTCGGTGTTTGCGCTTATGCCAAAATTGATGGAAAGGGCAGGTACGAATGAATTTGGTACAATAACCGGGCTTTATACAGTACTTGTTGAAGGCGATGATTTCAATGAGCCGATTTCGGATACAGCAAGAAGTATTCTTGATGGGCATATTGTATTATCAAGAGATTTGGCTCATAAAAACCACTACCCGGCAGTTGATGTACTGCAATCGCTGAGCCGTGTTATGGGCGATGTTACCACAAAGGAACATAGAGATGCTGCCGGAAAAATTAGGAACTTGCTTGCAGTTTATAGAAAAAACGAGGATTTGATTAATATCGGTGCGTATGTTAATGGTTCAGATCCGATTTGTGATAAGGCTATTGCATATATGGGGAAGATTAATGAGTTTCTTGTTCAATCAACGAGTGAAAAAATAGATTACGAACAAACGGTTGAGAGGTTGTTGGAAATCGATAGGTTGGTGGGGGACTAGGGATTAGGGATTAGTGAATAGTGAGTAGTGAGTAGTGAATAGGTGAAGCGTGAAGGGTGAAGAGAGCGGAATAAGTGAATAGTGAATAGGTGATTAAGAGTGAGGGGTGAAGGGTGAAGGGTGAAGGGAACATTTTAGGGGTTAGGTCAAGGAGTCACCTGTCATTGCGAGGACGATTAGGACGAAGCAATCCAGCCTTCTATTAACTTTAATATTTTAGTCTTATTTATTTATGAATAACAGACAATATATGTATATATTCTTGAATAGAATAATCCCGATTGGCAGGATTTGTATTACTGTATTTTAGATTAAAATGTAATAGTTATTAATCAGCTGGATTGCTTCGTCCTAATCGTCCTCGCAATGACAGGAAGTCAGGCATTGCTTGAGCTACAGCCTTAGCAGGGTTGAGGAGTTTAGAGGTTTAGGAGTTTAGAAGAAGTTAAAGAAGATTCTTATTTTGAACCTTGTTTGCTTATTAACTTATTCCGCTCTCTTCACGCTTCACGCTTCACGCTTCACCTATTCACTATTTACTAGTCACCCTCAACTCTAATATTTCTATATTTTAGATCAAAATGTAATAGTTAATAATCAGCTGGATTGCTTCGTCCTAATCGTCCTCGCAATGACACCACACGGCTTGACCTAAACCCTAAAAAGCTCCCTTCACGCTTCACGCTTCACACTTCACCTATTCACTATTCACTAGTCACCCTCAACTCTAATATTTCTATATTTTAGATCAAAATGTAATAGTTAATAGAAAGCTGGATTGCTTCGTCCTAATCGTCCTCGCAATGACACCACACGGCTTGACCTAAACCCTAAAATGCTCCCTTCACTCTTCACCTATTCACTATTCACTAGTCACTAATCACTAATCACTAATCACTAATCACTAATCCCCCACCAACCTCTAAACCCTAAAACGCTCCCTTCACCCCTCACCCTTCACGCTTCACGCTATTCACTACCCTCCCCATCGACATTAAGTTTTGTAACATTGAATCCGATTTAATCACTTTTTGCAGGAATTTTTGGTATAATCTATTGTTGTATAGGTTAATAAATCTATCATCGGATATGAGTTTTGGAGATTATGAGAGAAAGGTTACTTTTATTTATAATTTTATCTTGTCTGGGTGTGTTTTTATACATATTCCAAAACTATGTTAATACTGTTGTCGGTTTTGTTATTTTGTGCATATGTATGGTTGTTTACGGGCTCTATTCCATTGCAGCAACAAAATATCAAAAACGTAAGCTCAGAAAACACCCTCCAATTGTTAATGAAAGTTACAAACCTTTTGTTAGTGTTATGATTCCTGCTCATAATGAAGAAAGTGTTATCGGGTATACTGTTGAAAATATTTTAGAGATGGATTACCCGAATTATGAAGTTATTGTTATTGATGATAGAAGTAATGATAATACCGCTTCTGTTATAAAGGATTTGGAACAGAGATATGATAAAGTAAAAGCATTAATCAGAGAACAGGGGGCATTTCCAGGAAAATCGGCTGTGCTTAATGATGCGTTTAAGATTGCTAAGGGTGATGCCATTTTGGTTTTTGATGCTGATGCTACGGTAGAGCCGGATTTCTTAAATAAGTTAATCTCCAAGCTTGAACCTGCTGATGTTGGTGCTGTTCAGGCACGCAAGATAATAAGAAACAAAGATGTTAATTTTTTAACAAAATGCCAAAATAATGAGTACACATTGGATACATATCTTCAGGTAGGCAGAGATGCTATTAAGGGCGCTGTCGAGCTTCGAGGAAACGGTGAGCTTATAAAAAGAGAAGCTCTGGAAGATATAAATGGATGGAATAACTACACAATTACTGATGATTTGGATATGTCTACAAGGCTTCATATAAAAGGCTGGGATGTGAGATTTTGTCAGGATGCTTGTGTTTATGAGGAAGGGATTGTATATCTTTTGCCTTTATTTAGGCAAAGAAGAAGATGGCTTGAAGGAACAATAAGAAGATATCTGGAATACTTTGGTGAAGCTATGAAATCAAAAAAAATGTCTCTAAGAGCCAGATTTGATATGGCTATTTATATAACCCAGTTTATAATGCCGCTATGGTTTATGATGGAAGTAGCGTTTAGGATTATTAAATTTTTTACTGATAAAATTGACCCATATAGTCTTCATAATGTGTTATGGTCATCTTTGATTGTATCTATGGTTGTGGGGATAGGGTTTGTTCTTGCAATAAGATACAGCTTAAGAAGATACGATGCAGTACCTCGCTTGAGCGCGCTTATGCAAGCTTTTGAGACGACTGTGTATTTTCTAATAATTTGGTTTCCCATGGAGCTTTTTATTTGTGGTAAAATATTATTCTGCAAAAAAGATATGAACTGGGGTAAAACAGCCCACGGCTTGGTTATACAAGAGCTTAAATGCAGACAGGAATCAGATAGGCAGGAATTAGAATTACAAGAGGTATAAATAGCATGATTACAACAAACGAACAACAATATGTAAGAGAACACATAAGGGAAGTTCCGAATTTTCCTAAAGAAGGGATTCTTTTTTTAGATATTACTACGGCGGTTAAAGATGCAGCAGCAATGCAGTATATGATAGATTTTCTGTTTGATGAGTTCAAAGATGAAAAGATTGACTATGTCGCAGGTATTGAATCCCGAGGTTTTATTTTCGGGGCGGCGCTCGCGTATAAGCTGAATGCAGGCTTTATTCCAATAAGAAAGCCCAATAAACTTCCGGCGGAAACGATAAAAGAAAGTTATTCTTTGGAATACGGCACCGATACAATAGAAATGCACGCCGACGCTTTAAAACCCGGTGATAGAGTGCTTGTAATTGATGATTTGCTGGCAACAGGCGGAACCGCCGCCGCAGCGTGTTCTTTAGTCAAACGTACCGGCGCAGAACCTGTTGCAGCAGCGTTTATTATAGAACTAGACCCTCTCAAGGGACGTGAAAAAATACAAGAAAAAGGTGTACGTGTAGTTTCTATGCTGCACTATGATATTGATTAATAATACTAATAATATCAAAATGGAAGATGTTGGAACCGATCATGATATTTTAGGCAGGACTTATGAATACTGTATTGCCCAGTTTGCGGCGTATGAAGGGGTTAAGGGTGAACCGTTTGAAGATAAAATGAAACGCTTGACTTCAGAACTATCTGAAATGTTTGCACAATCAAATACCTTGCAGGAAGAAATCAAAAAGAACCTTGCAAGCATAGGGTTTGAGGTGGGGTAAGATGGAAGAAAGACAATTAAAATTAGTTGTTAATCTATTAGAACAAAGTGTTGATTTAGTATATCAGAATGATAAATATTTAATTGATCATTCTATTCACGAACAAAATTTATCACATAGGATAGCGTATTATTGGGAAAATCTCTTGAAAAATTATGATTGGTTTATTCAAAATGGATACAATATTGATGTTGAATATAATCGATCATTAAATGATGCTAAAAGATTAGATTGCAATTCAGGAAGTTCTATATGCAAACCTGATATAATATTGCACAAAAGAGGAACGCAAGAAAGTAATATATTAGTTGTAGAAATAAAAAAACAAAATAATGATATATCACATGATTGTGAAAAACTAAAAGCCTTTACAGCAACAGAATCAGAATATAAATATCAAATAGGCATTCATATAGTTTTAAATCAAGAGCAAACTCAGGTAAAATATATATATTTCCAAAACGGCCAGGAGGTTTCAGAAATTGACTTCTAAGAAAGTTAAATTAGGAGATATTACAGAATACAGAAAAGAAAAAATTGAAATAAAAACTCTAGATAATAGGAATTATATTTCAACTGAAAATATGTTGCCTATATTAACGGTTTGATTACTAATGAAGAAGTTATAGAAGAGCTTTTAGCCCTTGCAAAACAAATAGCTCAGGCTCACGAAGAAGGAAATAAGCTGGGTTTAACCAGTGATGAATTAGCATTTTACGATGCTTTGACAAAACCTGCTGCAATAAAAGATTTTTACAAAAATGGTGAATTAATTGAGATTACAAAAGAATTAACAGAGACATTGAGAAAAAATAAAACAGTTGATTGGCAGAAAAAAGACTCTGCAAGAGCACAGATGCGAATGTTGATTAAAAAACTCTTGAAAAAATATCATTACCCGCCGGAAGGAAGGGAGGATGCTGTTCAAATAGTGATGAGTCAATGTGAATTATGGGCGGACAGTGAATTAGGCCAGCTTTTAAGCTAAGGGTTGGGATTGCGCCAATCACGTTTGACATCGAAATATCTATGTACTATCATTGTTAGTATTGGTATGGTTAAGAAGGAGCTTTGATTTGGGTGCAGGAGTTAAGATTAGCATAATTATTCCTGTTTACAATGTAGAAAAATATTTGAGAGAGTGCTTGGATAGTATCTTGAATCAGACTTTTCGGGATTTTGAGCTAATCTGTGTTGATGACGGTTCTACTGATAAGTCTTTAGAAATTCTTGAAGAATACAAGAATAGGGATAATCGTATTATAATCCTAAAGCAGCCTCACAGCGGCGCAGCTTCTGCAAGAAATTTAGGGATTAAGTTTGCACAAGGTAAGTATTTACAATTTCTTGATGCTGATGATTGGTTTGAGCCTCAAATGTTGGACGAGTTATTTTCACGAGCTGAAAAGTTTAATGCCGACATGGTTGTATGTTCAGCCAGAAAATTTGATGAAGAGGGGAGACTGCTTGAGAGCGGAAATCCAAATTTTGCAGTAGATTTCAATATTGT
This sequence comes from Candidatus Gastranaerophilales bacterium, assembly GCA_944323405.1. Lineage (GTDB taxonomy): Bacteria > Cyanobacteriota > Vampirovibrionia > Gastranaerophilales > Gastranaerophilaceae > CAG-196. The sequence continues at coordinate 12,889 of CALUSJ010000038.1, read as the reverse complement.
ACCGCAGGATACGCCATTCTGTCCAAAAGATTTTGGGGATGATATGTTTATGCTATTTAATGCCGTACCTTGGATTAAATTAGTTAACAAAAACGTTATTATTGACAATCAGCTTGAGTTTCAAAATCTACCCTGCTGTAATGATGTAGCTTTTAGCCTAAAACTTGCAGCTTGTGTGAATCGGGTTATAGCTTTTAACAAAGAGCTTATAAACAGAAGATATGGCAGAGCCGGCAGCATTGCAAAGCTAAGAGCCGAAAGAGCTGACTGTATAATTCGTGTTTATATGGAAGTAAAAAGGTTTTTAAAAGAAAGAGGGGTTTATAATAATTTAAAAAAAGCTTTTCTATACAGTATAAAAAAAAGTATAAGCTGGGAAATAAGTTTGTGTAATGATGAGCAGTATGAAAAATTCTTAATCAATTTAAAAACTCTTCTTCCTGACAGCTGGGAAATATTCAAACCGGCTTTAAGACACGATTATATAACCCTTGATTATCTAAACAAATATATAGGCAAAAAAAAGGTTTTGCTCTGGGGTGCAAGCCTTTTTATTCAAAAAGTTTTAGAAGACGAAGAGTCTCCAAATCCAAACATTCTGGGGTTTGTGGATAGAAACAAAATCAGACAGGGCGAGTTTTGCGGCAGCTACAAGATTTATCCGCCGGAAGCTATAAACGAACTTAAGCCGGATGGTGTTTTGATGACAATACTTTCAGGTCACGAAAGAGTCTACGAGGGTTTAAAAAAAGAGTTCAACGAAAAATATCCAAATGTTGAACTTTTGCCGAATATTTTTAATGGAGAGGTTTAAATTATGGATATAAAAGTTTCAGTAATAATTCCTGTGTATAATACAGAAAAATATCTTGAAAAATGTCTGGAGAGTGTAATTAATCAAACTTTCAAGGATATTGAAATAATCTGTATTGACGATTGTTCTACGGATAATTCTCTTAAAATTTTGAAAGAATACGAAGAGAAAGACTCAAGAGTAAAAGTTATACATTTTAAGAAGAATAAAAAACAAGGCGCTGCAAGAAATGCGGGGCTTGATATTGCAAAAGGCAAGTATGTAACATTCATTGATTCAGATGATTATATTGCTAATACGTTTTTAGAGAAAATGTATACAAAAGCAGAGAAAAATTATTGTGATATAGTTATTTCAAATGTTGAAAATATTGCTGAAAACAATGACGAAAGTACTTTAAAACTAAAAAATCAGCTGGATATAGCTTACAAAAAATGGGTGCACTGTACTAAATTCTATTCTTATGATTTTTATCATACACCTCTAAGAAAAGGGCCTGTTGCAAAACTCTACCGCAAAGAGATTATTGACGAAAACAAAATAAGATTTCCTGAAGAAGTGTTTCAGGAAGATGAAGCTTTTTATTGGTTTTTTATGCCGTTTGTGAATAATTTGTTTTATATAAACGAAAGCCTTTACTTTAGGCTTATTCACTCTGGTTCTGTGATGTACAACCTTAAGGTCTTAAAAAAAGGTGTTTATGACAGAGTTCAGGTTATCAAACAAATAAAACAATTTCTAAAGAAAAAAGATTTATACAATCTGTACGAAGAAAATTTTATCAATTATGTAAAAAACTGTATTTATAATATAGAAGATAGAGAAATCAGAGATAAATTTTTCTTAAAAACTCTTGCAGTAATGCCGGAATTTTTGCTCTATTGTCGTGAAGAAGCAAGGCTTCTTAAACAGATATTTTCAAACCGTAAAAAGAAGATTGCATTTTGGGGTGCTAGTTTATTTTTAGAGAAATTCTTACGCTCATTCGATATAAAAGCCGAAAATATTGTCGGGATAATCGATAAAAATCCTGATAGAGCCGGAGAAAAAATCTGGGGATATGAGATTTTTCCACCTGAAAAACTCGCAGAACTCGGGGTTGAAGTTGTTATATTTACTGTAAAAAATAACTCTGGCAAAATATATTCAATCGTAAGTGATTATTTAAAAGAAAACTTTTCATCTATAGAATTAGCAAAAAACCCGTTTAAAGATTTGTCTTTAAACAGAAGACCTACAAATATTCCGCACTACAAGTTAAGAGATATTTCAATACACCTTGTAGAACATTGTAATTTGAATTGCAAGCGCTGTGCTCATTTTTCACCACTTGCAGAAAAAATCTTTCGTGATACAGAGAGTTTTGAAAGAGATTTGAAACGAATAGCTGAGCTTTTTGGCACAAAAGGATTATCCGAACTCTTTTTACTTGGCGGAGAACCGCTTCTGCACCCAAATCTCATTGATTTTCTTAGGATTTCAAGAAGTTGTTTTCCCTATACAAGGATTACACTACTCACCAATGGTGTAACTCTGCCTGAACAGAAAGAAGATTTCTGGCAGGCTTGTAATAAATATAATATAGCAATAGAAGTTACAAAATATCCTATAAAATTGGATTTCGAAAAAATGGAAGAACTATCCGCTAAATATGATATAGAATTCCAATTTTTTGGAAGCAGTGAAACGGTTATTAAAACAAGTGATCTTTATCCAATGGATATAAATGGCAGACAGGATATAGTCTCGAATTTTAAAAATTGTACAATGGCAAATGAATGTTTTTGCTTAGAGTACGGGAAATTATATACTTGTGCAACAATTGCCTATATACATCATTTCAACAAATTTTTCGGCTATAATCTATCTGTAACGGATAAAGACTATGTTGATATTTATAAAGCAAAGTCAGCAAAGGAAATACTAAAAGCATTAGCAGTACCGGCTCCTTTCTGCCGATTCTGTGATGTAAACAACAGAATATATAAAGAAGAAGAATGGGGAATTTCAAAGAAGGATATAAGAGAATGGACATTATAAAAGATTTATTATTTGAAGATTTGTTTGATAAAATACCTGAAAAAGCGGCATTAGTAATATTTGGTGCAAATATTACAGGCGAAAAGATAATGAATGATTTATTGAAATACAGGCCTGAGTGCAAAATCAAGGGGATTATAGATAATCTTATTGAAGGTTCTTTTCACGCCCGACCGATTTGGACTCTAAAAGAGTTTGTTAATATTAAGCCAAAATGTGATTTAGTAATACTTTCTACAAGGCGTGATAATAGAACAATAATAAACATACTTGATATATATGGTTATTCTGTTATAAATCATTCGTATTTTGCTTCAAATTACTATAGAAATACCCTAGGAGTTTTAACAGACGAAAACTACCATAAAATCATGAATCTTTTGGAACGAGATAAAGATAGAAAACTTTTTGATATGATTTTTAGGCTTAGAGCCGGAGTATTAAAAGAAGATGTTTGCAAACAGTATTTCTATGAAAGATATAATATATTTCCTCCGCACAAAGAACATTACCTCGAAAGAATCAACAAAAAAGCCGTAAAAACGATTTTAGATGTGGGAATGTTTGATGGTGCAAACCAGATTGCATTCCATGAATTTTTGCCGAATTTAGAGAAAATATACGGGTTTGAAGCTATATATGATGTTACAAGGAATATATTTATTGAACAATTTATAAACATAGCCAGTGGTAAATTAGAGATAATACCTTATGCAATAGGCGAAAAAAATGCAAAAGTCAGGATTCAAATAGACAGTTTACGTCCAAGTTCTTCATATTGTGAAGAGATTTCAAATATTACACTTGGGAAATATTTTAAAGCTGATTCTAGCAGAGAAGTTGAAGTGATAACAATAGATGGTTTTTGCAAGGAACGTAATATAAAACCTGATTTCATTAAGATGGATATAGAAGGCTCCGAGCTTGCAGCGCTCAGGGGCGGGATAAAAACAATCAAAAAATGCCGTCCGCAGCTTGCGATTTCGATATATCATTCAAACGATGATTTTATCAATATTCCGCTCTATCTGAGTGAAAATCTTGATAATTACACATTCGCATTAGGTCACTACGCACCAACACAGAGCGAAACAGTGATTTACGCAATCCCGAAAAACTAAAAGTCTTATTGCCTACACAAACTATACAGAAAGCTCAAAAGTCGTTTTAGCAACACGGCAGTTGGCTTCGTAGGCTGTTTTTGCCAATTGGATATTGACGGCATCCTGTACGGAATATCCGTTCTGCAAAGCATTAGAAAGAGCGTTGTCTAAATCGTGTGCTGCTTGTACAACGTTTTCAGAAACGCTTTGGAGCAAATCACCCGGCATGACTTCGGAATAATAACTGCTCAAATCAACATTAGAATTGGATTCTTGCGGGGTGATAGACGCTGTCTGCAATGCCGAGTTTTGCTGTACATAGCTGGACTGCGGGGGTGCTACACTCTCTGCAAGACCGGGGTAGGCGGATGTATTTATTGCTGATATAGAACTCATAAACGAACCTCTATCTATAGTTTAACTCATTTTGAAAAACCTGCAATAAATTTGTTATATTTCTTTACAAAAAGAGGGGCGGAAAAATCCCAAAAGATAGATTTTTGAGGCTTTTCGGCGAATTCAAAATCAAATGAAACGAAGCTTCTGCCTTGAATATTTAATGTAAAAGCAAATACATTTCGTTATAGAATCTTAGTATGAAAATAATTATTAAAAATAATAAAATTAATACAAACCCTTGCGGGGATTTCCAGTCAAAATGTACGTGCTCACCTTGAACACGGCTGGTATACGTATCTATAAAATGAACCAGATAAAATACATTAAATAAAACTATATAGTAAGGATTTGTATGTAAAGATACATCATACGTTTTCTCCGTATATTTTTGGATAATTCTAAGCACCCTGTATGTAAAAGCAATGTAAATAATGCACTGAAGTACAGCAAACATAATTAGATAAGCCGGATGTTTATAGAAAAAGAACAGGTAAAACCCGCCGTTTATAGCAAGCAGCAAAAATAACCACTGAGCCTTAAATAAATCCTTCATCCCAGATGCAAGACTGTTAATCGCTTTTGCATTTATAAAAAACCATATTGTAGAGAAAAACCCAAGTGTTAAAATATCGATAGCAATAAAAGGCCCTAATTCAGAGAATTTTATACCTGGAAGCTCAGGCTCTTTGAATAAAGCACCGCAATTGCTGCACCTAGGTGCATCATTTAGAACTATGTTGCCGCAAAATGGACAATTTACCTCTTTTTGCATTACGCTCCTCTCTATATTACTTATTTTACCATATCATATGAGCATTGTGCAATAGCACATAAGCCCGCCAGTAGATGAAATTTTAGATTTTACGAATATGTATACTAAATATGTTAAAAATTATATTATATGGTATAATTTTTTTCTGATAAAATATTAATTGAGGGCTTATGTTATGAATACAAAAAAAATATGTATATTATTATTAGCTGTATCGGTTTCGCTTGGCTCGCTCAAGTGTGAAGCTAAAATGACCAAAGAAGCGCACGCTCTTTATCAAGAAGCTTGCAACTATGAGTACAAAAGCGATTACAACACTGCAATCAGTATTATACAAAAAGCAATTGCAGTAAATGGCGATGATGCAATGCTTTATACTAAAATTGCCGGATTATATTCTGATATCGGAAAATATGAAGAAGCGCTCGGTGCATATAAAAAAGCAATTAAACTGCGCCCGAATGACGCATTTATATACATAAGCATGGGAAATATTCTTCAAACTCTGGGTGATTATGAAAATGCATACAACTCATTTATGCAGGCACAGCAAATTTATCCAGAATACAAGTACAATTACTTAAATTTAGCTAATATAGAATATTTCAGAAAGAATTACAAAAGCGCAATAGAAGATTATAACACTTTTTTGAGCGCATATCCAGAACATCAGGAAGCAAGCGAGAACTTGGCTAATGTATATTATGCTTCTAATGATCCTGAAAAAGCATGCGAAATTTATTCAAATATATACAAGAAATATCCGACAGCATTCAAGGATTATGCAAATTACGGGATGGCACTTTATGATACAAAGCAGTTTCAGGCAGCAACGGAAATCTTAACAAAAGCGCTTGAAGATCATCCTGATGACGAAGCTGTTATGGCGAAATTAGCATTGTCATACCAAAATATCGGGGAGAATGAAAATGCGTTTGAAACATATAATAAACTTTTTGAAATAAATCCGCAATTAACGGGGCTAAAGTTTGATTATGCAAACTTACTGGGAAATATGAATAAGAACGAAGAGGCTATAGAGCAATACAAAGAGTATCTTTCAGCCTATCCTGATGATGCCGATGCGTACAGAAATCTGGGACTTGTTTATAAAAAACTGGATAATAACGAATTAGCACTGTTTAACTTTGAAAAATCATACTCTAAGGATTCTTCTAATATAGAAACAAAAAAAGAGCTAGCACTTTGCTATCATAAAAAACAGGATTATGTAAATGCCCTGAAATACTATGATTTAGCACTAAAATCTGATCCGAATAATTACGAGCTCTTGGCAAATAAGGCTTTAACCCAGCATGCAATGGGGAATTATCTGGCAGCAATAGAGATTTATAAAGAGCTTCTGGCAAAACAACCGAACGACAGATTAAAACAAAATCTGCTTGCTGCGAATATAGCATACGGCTATAATTTATACGCAAAATTAGATTATGGACAGGCTATATTGTACTTTGAAGACGCAATAGAGCTTAATAACAAAGAAGCCTCTGCGTTCTTTGGTTTTGCACAGGCAAATGAAAAAATGGGGTGCCTAGAGAAAGCTTTGGAAAACTACAAAAAGGCTGTTTCGCTTGCTCCGGGAAACAGAGAGTATAACATTGCCTTGAATGATTTTAGAAATGCTCACGGCGAATTAATATCCAAAACTGAGAATACGGAAACAAAGCCGGAAGCTGATATTGTTTCTGGAACATCTGAAAATCTAGAACAGCCGGAACAGGTTATAGAAACTAAAGAGGCAGAGAAAGTATCTGGAGCAAAAGAAGTTAGTCCTGTGCTTTCATATGATGAATTAGTTAAAAAAGGAGATGAAGCATACAAAAAACAGGATTACGAAAATGCTATTGATTATTATACAAAAGCAGTAATCTTTAAGCCTGAAGACAAGGTTACAATGCTTAAAATTGCTAATACATACAAACTTTTGGGAAATAATGATAAAGCCGTAAGTTTTTACAATAAACTTCTCGTAATTGAACCAAACAATGCTGATGCTTTATTTAATAAAGGTATGGTGCTTATAAATCAGAAAAAGTCTGATGAGGCAATAAAATGCTTTGAAAAAGTTATAAAATCGTCCCCTGATTATCCATATGCATATTATCTCTTGGGAACTATATATGAACAAAATACCGATATAGAAAAGGCTTTGGAATATTATTATCTATACGCCGGTATTGAAAAAGACGAAAAGATGCTTAGCACTGTAAATCAAAAAATTAAACAGCTGGAAAAAGAATGAAACGGTTAAAACCATTATTAACAGTTTTGCTAACGGTATTAACAATGTTTTTTGTAAGTGCCTGCACTTACGATAGAGGGCTGATTTTATTCAATACCCAGCCTATAACAGCCGAAAATGCTCTCTGTAATCAAAAAACTTTTACTGAAGGCCAGCGTGTTTATTATTTGTTTATAGCACCTAAAAAAATGAAAAATGAATTTATAAGGGTGCAGGTATTTAAGATGACAGATAACGCCCCCTGGGGTGGAAACGAAGTATTGAGAACAAAAGATTACAGACTAATGCAGGACGAAAGATATTATCATACAAACTATTTTACATTCTATGAAAAAGGACGTTATGTAATGCAGGTTTTTGCACATAACGATTTTCAACACCCGCTTGCTATAAGTGATTTTTATATAAAATAAAAACCTTTGAATAAAAAATATTGCATTTGGTGTTATACCATATTAAAATAGTTAATGTGCCGATGTGGCTCAGGTGGTAGAGCAACTGATTCGTAATCAGTAGGTCGGGAGTTCGAGTCTCCCCATCGGCAGTTCTATAACTAGCAATATGACTGCTTCCTAGGAAATTGAATGACATTTGATTTTTGCTCTTTTTTGTTTTTGCTCACATTTTTAAATGTTTTTTTAGCTCTTTTATACGCTCATTAGATTCTAAAATCCGAGTTTTTAAATCCTCACTCTTTTCAGCTTCGGACTTTAGGTTTTCTATAATCTCAATAGTTTTATCATCAGCATCTCTAAAAAGCAGAATGTCAGCTCCTGCAAGAATAGCCCTTTTGCAAGCCTCAACCCCGCCAAACTCTTGGACTCCCTGCATTACCATATCATCGGTTATTACTATTCCTTTAAACTTCAGATGATTCCTTAAATATCCGATAACATTTTTACTCAAAGAAGCCGGAATACGCTCTTTATCAAAACAACTGCAATATAAATGTGCAACCATAATCATTTCCGTATCGATATTTTCCAAGAAAGGTTTTATATGAATTCTCTGCATTTCATCCATAGATAAATCAATCACAGGAAGCGTTAAGTGGCTGTCTTTATCAGCATCCCCGTGTCCAGGAAAATGTTTTAAGCACGGAATAATACCAAAATCTCTGTATATTCTTGAAACAATTTTTACCCCGCAAGATACATCATCTGGATTGTCAGAAAAAGCACGCTCACCTATTATCGGATTGTTCGGATTAGTATTAACATCGGCACAAGGTGCAAAATTGAGATTAATACCATATTCTCTTAATTCTTCTGCTATATTTTTTGTCTGGTTCTTTAGAAATTCCTCGCCTTTATTATAAGCCGCTCTTGGTGATAAATATCTGGGATGAATGTTTTCAGTGCGCTCTACACGCCCGCCCTCTTGATCAATTGCCAAAAACGGATGAATAACGGATTTTTCTTTTATATCAGCAATAAGTTCTTTAAACTGCTGCTTAGACTTAATATCTCGTGTAAAAAATATTACTCCGCCTAATCCATTCGCTAAAGCCTCGTCTAAACGCTTTCCCGTTCCAAGAATAAACATTTGATAAATAAGTTTTTCCATATAATAACCCTATTGCTTAAAAGAATTCAGCTCTTTAATAATATTTTCAAACTTCATACTCCTTGAAGCTTTCAAAAATAAAGTCATCTCTTTTCCTATGCTGTTCTCTATATAATCCACGCTCTGTTCTATGTTTTCAAAATGAACAGCCTTGCATACTGTTATCTCATCAGTTATATTTTTAGCCAGTTGTCCTATTGACAAAACAACAGCATTTTTATCCAGATTAGAATGGTTATTAATATATTTCCCTAGCTCTCTGTGATACTGAACTTCATTCACTCCCAGCTCACCCATATCACCAAGAACCAAAACATAATCCCTGTACAATCCTAAGACAGTATCTACAAAAGCACGCATAGATTCTGGATTTGCATTGTAGCTGTCGTTAATTACCCTATAGCCTCCTGCTGTAACTGCTTCCCAGCGTTTTTCTATAGGAGAATATTTCTTCAGCCCTGCTTGAATTTCCTGAACCGTCAAACCCAACTCTAATCCAGTCCTAATCGCACTTAGAGAATTCTCTATATTATATTCTCCGCCGACATTGAGCTCATAAATATTTCCCATATATTCAAATTTAGAATAATCAGCTCTTTCTTCAAGAATTTTTACATCTTCTATTGAATAGAAAATCTTTTCCCCTGAAAAATCCACCGTTTTTTTAATCAATTCATCATTTTTTGCTATAAAAACATTTCCCCGCTGATATTTTACGATTTCGCATTTAGCTTTGGCAATATTTTCTCTGGAGCCTAACCTTCCGATGTGAGCCGTACCTACATTAGTAATTATTGTAATATCCGGCTCTGAATATTTTGATAAAAGTTCGATTTCTCCTAACCCTCTCATACCCATCTCGAGTATAAGAATTTCGGTATCATCAGGAGCGCTAAATATTGTCTGGCAAAGTCCGACTTCATTATTATGATTAAGCGGAGTTTTAAAAACTTTAAACTTTTCACCTAAAACAGACGCAACAAGCTCCTTGGTTGTAGTTTTCCCAGAACTCCCAGTGATTGCAACAACCTTGAGGTTCAACCTGTTTCTTCTCCAGTTGGCAAGCTTGAGATAAGCCTCTAGAGTATCCTCAACTCTTAACGTGCCATTATCACCCGTGCAAAAAGCTCCAACAGCACCTTTCTTCAAAGCCTCATCAATAAATTTTTCACCATCAAATGAAACACCTTTTAGCGGTAAATAAAAATCTCCGGGCTTAATTGTTCTGGTATCCGTAGAAATACTTACATCCAGTTCCTCGTTTATTTCTTTTAATACTTTTGCACCCGTTGCATCTATTAAATCTTTTATTTTCATACAAGTATTATATGATGAATTTTTTTGGGTTACAATTAGTTTATGAATATTAGGGAAGAATTTGATACAATAGCGGCACCAGCAACACCTATGGGTATGGGCGGTGTCGGAATTATTAGAATCTCCGGCGATAAAGCTTTTGAGATTGCAGAAAAAATATTTTCAAATCCTAAATTTGAGCCGAGAAAATTCAATCTTGGCTGGATAAAAGATGGTGATGTAAAAATAGATGAAGTAGTAGTACTGCCGTTTTTTGCCCCGAACAGCTATACTGGAGAAAATGTTGTTGAAATCCAGTGCCACGGAGGAATAAATGTTATTAGAAATATTCTTAACCTTGTTTTAAAACACGGTGCAAGAATGGCAGAAAAAGGCGAATTCACCAAACGTGCGTTTTTGAATAAGAGAATGGATTTATCTCAGGCCGAATCGGTTGCTGATATTATTCATTCTAAAACATCTGAGTTTGCAAAAGTATCTATGAAAAATCTCTCAGGGGTTTTGAAAGATAAAATAAACGATATCAGAAATGATATTTTTGAAGTCCTATCTAAAATTACAGCCGGAATTGATTTTCCAGAAGATGTAGAAGAACCCGATTATTCATATTTGGTTAATCGTTTTGAAGAGATTTTGGATAAAATCGATAAAGTTCTCTCTGGAGCAGAAACTTCTAATATTTTTAGAGAAGGCGCAAAAGTTGTAATAATAGGGAAACCAAACGTGGGTAAATCTTCTCTATTTAATGCTCTCCTAAACTTGGATAGAGCAATTGTTACTGATATCGCCGGAACAACAAGAGATGTACTAAGAGAAACTCTTGATTTGGGAATCCCAGTAACCCTTATTGATACAGCTGGGATTAGAGAGGATGAAGATGTTTCAAGGGTCGAAAAAATAGGAATAGAGTTCTCTAAACAATCTATGGATGAAGCAGATTTGGTTTTATTTGTATACGATGCTTCTAAAGGTATGGATAGTGAGGATAGGGAAGTTTTAGAACTTTTGAAAGATAAAAAATATATTATCCTTGCTAATAAGTCAGATATTGCTGATAAGAAAACTGATGAAGCTGTTTATATTTCAGCTGCGATGGGTGAAGGAATAGAGGATTTGCGCAAAACTCTGAAAACAAAAGTATGTGGAATAGAGCCAGAAAGCCTTGATTTTGTGACCAATACCAGACAGCAAGCCTGCTTGAAAAAAGCACGTAATTCTATCGAACAAGCTCTTCTTGCATCTCAAGTAAACGAACTTCAGGATTTGATTTCAATAGATGTAAAATCTGCTGTTTTAGCCCTTGATGAACTCACTGGCGAACTTTTAACAGACAGCGTTTTGGATAATATCTTTGAGAATTTCTGTATTGGAAAATAATAGCCCTGGTTTTTTAAAACTTTTCTGTAAATATTTCGAAATATCCTTGCGGATGCTCACATACAGGACATTTGCACGGAGCTTCTTTTCCGATTTGTATGTGGCCGCATTTTCTGCAAACCCACTGTGTAATTTCTTCTTTCTTGAATAGAGCTTCTGATTTTAACTCTTCTGCCAGAAGTTCAAACCTATGAGCATGGTGTTTTTCAATTTCAACAATGTTTGCAAAAAGCCGGGATATTTCGTCAAACCCCTCGTCTTTCGCTGTTTGAGAAAAATCCTTGTATAAAATCTCCCACTCTTCTCGCTCACCTCTTGATGCAGCAATAAGGTTCTCATAAGTACTGCCAAAGAAAAACGGGTAAGCCCCGGTTACGGCTAAATGCTCGGTGTTTGGAATGTGCTTGTAAAATAACTTGGCGTGCTCTCTTTCGTTTTCTGCCGTATCAAGAAAAATCTGGCTGATTTGTTCGTAACCCTCTTCCTTGGCTACTTTTGAATAAAAAGTGTACCTGTTTCTTGCTTGAGACTCCCCTGCAAAAGCATTTACTAAACATTGTAAAGTTTCAGAATTTTCTAGTTTCATATTATTTCTCCTTCTATTTCTTAAAATACAAGGTGAAATTATCTTTTATACTCTCTAACTTTCTATACCTGATGGATGTATTCTGTTATGCGAGTTTAATCTCTGCTTAAATAAAAAAAAGTTTGCCAAGAGAAAATGGCAAACATTAAATAAACACGAGGATATTAAGAGAGAGTATAAAAAGAAAACTTGTTTCTAAAAATCAACCTTTTTAAACTGTCAGTTTGATTTTTTTATCTAGATTTTTGACCTCCGAATAATCTTACTTGTCCTTACATATATATAAAGTCATTTTGTTTACAAAAATTGCTAAAATGTAACGAAAAATTAAAATCATATATATTAGATAGTTAAAAGTTAGATATTACATAGAAAGTTAAATAAAAGAAATGGAAAAAAAATAAAAGATGTTGCAAAAAAAGCTTTATGTGTTATTTTAAGAGAGAGGCGCAATCTTATTTGTGCCGGACTGAAAATAGAAAAATGCAACTATGCGTCCGTAGCTCAGCTGGATAGAGCATCTGCCTTCTAAGCAGAGGGTCGCGCGTTCGAATCGCGCCGGGCGTAAATTAAAGGAGGATACGAATTTCGTATCCTCCTTTAATTTGTTTATTTATTCAGTGCAATAAATTGCACGCTACAAGCTATTTTT
>CALUSJ010000037.1 GCA_944323405.1 Candidatus Gastranaerophilales bacterium | reverse complement strand
TAAGCTATTTATAGACTAGGGTTATACCTATCAAACCATACAACCAATAAAATTCTATTATAAACATGTTTTTCAGGCAAGTAGGCTGGAATAGCGAAGAATAGAGCAAACCAATCTTGCCTTTTATAACTTATCCCCACAAAGACAACAGCGCTTCTTCCGAATTATTCAAACCCATAATATCACGCTTGGTTAAAAGTTCATTGCGGACTTCATCGTTTAGAAAATTGAAATTCTGCCTTGCATAATTCATTAATCCGCCCACTGTAGGAATGAATTTTTGGGGAATTTTTATATTAGTAAGCATAAAATTACGTGTATGCTCAAATTCATGAAGAATAATGTGGAGTTCATCAGGAGTTGAAGTCCCAATAGAATGTAAGCCTATAAGTTCTTTGTTTATCAGGTTATCATAATAACTTCCAGAATTTTTACCTGTAATCTGTTTTCCAATCTCATATTTTGTTTGCGGATTTATAAAAACAGTACGCTCCAGATTTGAAGTTAAAATATTTTGGCCTCCGTCGATAGGATATGCCGATGTCATAATAATATTATCAGGAATCGGGATATTTTTCTCCCTTGCAAATTCTACAGCCCTAAGCATTTTTTCTGCATCACGCTCCGATTCAAAATAAACATACTTAATACCATATTTATTTTTCAAGGTTTCAGATATCATTTGAATTTTTTTATTTTTAGATGGGGTTAATACAGATTTCCAGAGTTTTAAAGACAAATCTCCAGATGCAAGTACTTGCTTGTAAGCCTCTTGAAAATATTCTATATTCTTAGAATCCATCATCTGTTTCAATGTTTTTAAATCTACTTGAGGTAATAAATGCTTCCTAAACATTTCATAAAATAAAATCTGTAACTCTTCTTCTGAATCTCCAAGCTTAATCTTTTGAGCAAGCTTGCTATCTCTGCATTCCTGTTCTGCAAATTTAACTATCTTAGCCCTATTTTTCTTAATAAGCTTAACTTGATTGTGCCTTTGCACCTCTGCAATTTGAGTTACAACCTCACTAAGCCTTTTCATAAAATCTTGGTCTTGCTTTATGTATGAAATGTGTTTACCCCAAATCGTATAAAGAGTTTCCGAAAGATATGAGTTCCCGACCATTTCTCTTTCTAATGCACCCAGCTCTTTATTTTTAGCCAATCTCTCAGGAGCTTCCATAAACGCAAACGGCTCGTCTAATAAATGTTTATCACGCCGCATTATTTTTAGAGCCATACTTTGACCCTTAGACGTAAATTTATGCATTAATGATACTAATTCCCCGATGCTTCCCATTTTTCCATATCCTATATATAAATAAAGTATTTATCCTCTGCATAATTGCTTCAATATAAAGAAATGTAAAGCGGGTATGTATTTTAATTTGATTATTGTATATAATGTAATCCAAGGAGTTTGATTATGAAAATTCAACCAATCACACCAACAGTTTCCTATGGTGGAAAAAGAAAACCTAAACTTAGCGATTTAGACAAATTGGCAAAACTTGGCGCTGTATTTGCGGTGACCGGCGGTGTTATGCTCCCGCCTGATGCAAAACCTGAAGTTATTAAAGAGTTTAATAAAATTGTTGCTGATAGGTTTAAAAAAGCGGGGGATTAGTGATTAGTGACTAGTGAATAGTGAATAGGTGAAGCGTGAAGGGTGAAGAGAGCGGAATAAGTGAATAGTGAATAGGTGAAGCGTGAAGGGTGAAGGGAGCTTTTTAGGGTTTAGGTCAAGCCGTGTGGTGTCATTGCGAGGACGATTAGTCCGAAGCAATCCAGCCGATTATTAACTATTACATTTTGATATTATTTATTTATGAATAACAGACAATACTATGTATATATTCTATTTAGTAAAAAGAACGGTACTTTATATGTGGGTGTAACCAATAATCTTGTAAAACGGGTTTGGGAGCATAAAAACAAAGTAGTAGAAGGCTTTACTCAAAAATATGGGGTTGATAAATTAGGATATTATGAAGTTTATGAAGATATAAATTCTGCAATAGCTCGCGAGAAACAACTTAAAGGCGGCAACAGAAAATCCAAACTAGAATTAATCGAATTGAATAATCCCGATTGGCAGGATTTGTATTACTGTATTTTAGATTAAAATGTAATAGTTAATAGAAAGCTGGATTGCTTCGGACTAATCGTCCTCGCAATGACAGGAAGTCAGACAGTGCTTGAGCTACAGCCTTAGCAGGGTTGAGGAGTTTAGAGGTTTAGGAGTTGAGAAGAAGTTAAAGAAGATTCTTATTTTGACCCTTGTTTTATTAATGACATGTGAATAGGTGAGGGGTGAAGAGTGAAGGGAGCATTTTAGGGCGTAGGTCAGGCATTGCCTGACCTGCAATTGCTATTCCTTCTCTTAATAGGCATTAGTGTCCAAATAAAAATCAAAGCTTGCAACACTCCTCGCCCTGCGGGCGCACTACTGTCCGAGATAAATTTTAGGAGTAAAAAATATTAACCCAATCCCTATATAAAACCCCTCCCCGAAATCCAAGACAGAGGGAAGAATTTCAAGTTGAGTGTAAACGAAACTTAGAAATTCGGGTGAGGGGTCCTTTTTATGTCTAGACATTAGGGAATGTGCCACAATTGCAGTTATGTAGTTGTATATGACATTTGTTTATAAATTTATCTCGGACAGTAGTGC
>CALUSJ010000036.1 GCA_944323405.1 Candidatus Gastranaerophilales bacterium | reverse complement strand
TTGAAGAGCTGCTATGGCTCTGTTTTTAGAATATTCTCTAGCGGCTTCAGCATTTTGGAAATTGATAGTTTTATCAGGACATATATATCCTAACTTTTGGGGTTTAATATGTTTATTTACAGCCCTTGTTTCTAAAATACTTCTTTTCCCGCAGGCTTTTGTCCAAGCCGCAGCTTTTTGTGCTAAATTCATCCCCATTTTTTCTAGCCCCATAAGAAAATCTCCTTATTAATAATCCCATCTATATTTATATAAAGTATTGTTCTGGCTAAAAATTGCCTAGACGAGAAACTCATATTAAGAATTGTAACAATTTTATATGTTATACTAAAGTTTTCTAAAAAAATGCCGTATTACATTAAAAGAGATGGTAATGGAGTAAGGTAGGGTGGGCAAAGCTACATTAATTTGCAAATGATTGCTTTTAATTTTGCATGGCGTGCCCACCAATTATTTTTTTGATTTAAGTTTTTGGTGGGCACGCAAAAAAAACAAAATAATCGAAAATTCCATATTTGCAAAGGCTTTGCCCACCCTACAGAGCTACAGAGCTTTTTATGTAAATATTTTACATATTGTTACAATTTGTCAATTTTATTAAGAAAAAAGACTTTATATAAATAAGGTTGGAAAATATAGGAAGGTTAATTTATGATTTATCCGATTAATTATTCTGGTTATGCTGCGAACGCTCAAAACCAAAGATTGCGCGCATTTCGCGGCTCTAACCCAATTGAGCCGAGCGTAATTCAGCCATCATTTAAAGCATCTCAAACACCATCGCAAGATGTTGTTCAAATCTCTGCCGGCGCTAAGATAAAAGAGAGCAGTAACTCTGAACAAACAGGAATGTCAACAGGTGCAAAGTGGGCACTTGGGTTAGGTGCAACAGTATTAGCCGGTATTGCGGCTCATAAATTTATTCCGCCAATGCGAGTACAAAGCAGAGTACAGAGAATATTTTTAGAAGATTTTACCAAAGAAGAAGCAAAAGCTATACAGAAAAAATATCAGGACATTCTAAAAATAACTGATAAAGACGAATTTTTAGATAAATTGTTTACCGAATTAAAAAAAGATTACAAATTGGATGATGTTCCGATAAAACTTAATAAAAATGGTAAGTATGGGGAAAAAGTCGGTACAATTGAGGCCGCTGCCCGTTATGATTTCGTTAGCTTGGATGTTACTGTAGATAAAAGCCGTCCTTGCCAAGAATTATTGGACTCTATGTGCCATGAACTACGTCATGCAAAACAAATACTCTTTGCTTACAAAACCAGTGCTAATGATAAAGAGTATTTTGATATGCTAATCGAAAAGTATAAGAATGGTTATCGTTCAATTCTAAAAGAAAAAGGGTTGAGTGATAAAGAAATTGAAAAAGAACTGTCCAGAATAGAGATTCGCACTGATAATACAGGAAATACATCTGGTAGTAGTATTCCTAATTATGCAGA
The DNA here is from genome assembly GCA_944323405.1 of Candidatus Gastranaerophilales bacterium. GTDB lineage: Bacteria > Cyanobacteriota > Vampirovibrionia > Gastranaerophilales > Gastranaerophilaceae > CAG-196. The sequence continues at coordinate 1,736 of CALUSJ010000036.1, read as the reverse complement.
TTTTGGCATAAAAAGAATTGATAGCAGTGATAAAAATTATGAATGGGGCAAAAAAATGCTTAAGTCATTAAAAATATTCGCAAATGAGAATCGCGATACATATTATAGAGCACCATATGAGGTTGATGCAAGTAATGCCGGACATCTAATGTCCAGAATGACAAATAACAAACTCGGGCTTATGCAAAAATTTAATGATTGGATTCGTAAACAAAATGAATTAGTCCGGTAGGGTGGGCAAAGCTACATTAATTTGCAAATGATTGCTTTTAATTTTGCATGGCGTGCCCACCAATTATTTTTTTTGATTTAAGTAAGGTAGGGTGGGCAAAGCTGCATTAAATTATAAATGATTGCTTTTTACTTTGCATGGCGTGCCCACCAATTATTTTTTTGATTTAAGTTTTTGGTGGGCACGCAAAAAAACAAAACCGTTGGGAATTCCATATTTGAAAAGGCTTTGACCACCCTACAGAGCTAACACCTATAATGTACTAGAAATTCATCTTGTAGATTTAATTAAATCAGCTCCACTTGTTGAAAAAAGTAGAAAATATCAATGGTTTAATCCGCAGGTTCTTACCAAAAGGAACAGGTTTTAATAATATATATCAGAAGAAGAAATTGCGTATGTTGAAAATTGGATAAATAATAGGCCTATGAAAATTCTTAATTATATGACTCCTAAACAAGTTTTTCAACTTCTTAGTGTTGCGATTGCTTCTTGAATGCACCCAGTCCTAAATATTAAGTTTTGTAACAAAATAAATAAATTGTGAAATTCTATCTTACATATATACTTTATATATATGTAAGATGTAAATTAAATATTTCCTATTTAATCCCTTCCTAACTAATTTTCCAGCTTCTCTTTTGAGAAGTTTTTTTTTTTTTCATTTATGTATTATAAGATCTAACTAAAGTTATAGAAATTTCTAACTATTTGGGAATTTAAAAATAGCAAAACTCCCGTTAATATATAAATGTGAAACAATAGAAACCCCTAAAAGGCTTACTGATAGGTTCAGTCAAGCCTTAGTGAACATATGACGGAATGGTAAACCGTCGAGTTCAAGGATGAAGTAAAAAAGAAAAGGAGATCACACTATGGCTTCAATCACAATCAACACGAACCTGGCGTCACTTACGGCGCAAAGGAATTTGTCGGCCGCAACTACCGGCATGAACACGGCAATGGAGAGGTTATCAACAGGTTTTAGAATCAACTCCGGCGCAGATGATGCAGCTGGTTCTGCTGTATCTACATTAATGGAAGCACAAATTTCAGGTTATGATGTAGCAGAATCGAATGCAACAATGGGTTTATCACTTCTTGATACTGCAGAAGGTGTCTTAGACATTGTAGGGGATTACTTGCAGCGTATCAGAGATTTGACCGAGCAGGCAGCGAACGGTACTTACGGTACTTCTTCAATGCAGGCTATTAGAACCGAAGTTCAGCAGAGAATGCTTGAAATCAACCGTCTATGCGAAGTTATTGACTTCAATGGTATTCAATTGTTAGACGGTACAAGCTCTGCTTATTTAAGCGAATCAGGTGTAAACTTGCAGGTAAGTAATAATTCAGGCCGTCCAAATATTATTAATCTGGATAGCTCACTGTTTGCTTCTGCAAAATGTACAGCTTTATTTATTACAAGTGAAGCTGGAAGAACAGAAGGCGATTGGTATGAAAGAGGGCAGGGAGCTCCTAATACAACAGATTGTGATATTAA
>CALUSJ010000035.1 GCA_944323405.1 Candidatus Gastranaerophilales bacterium | reverse complement strand
CTGATTTAAGAATAGATATCATCTGCATTGTAGCCTCAACTGCGCCTTTTTTGCCTTTAGAACCGCGAACTGTTTGAAAGCCCCATCTTTCTACAACATCAGCAATAATTTCACCATCACGTGAACGGCTTATCAAAACATGAATCTTGTCCCTGTTTCTTATTCCGTGTATACAAAGCTGATGAGCATGCCACATTGCATAAACACAAGGCATAATATCAGGATTATTTACTTCTATAATTCGCGTAAAAAGCTCTTGAAATTTAAATAATCTATAAACTAAATGAGAAGTTTTTACTATGTTGCTTTTTTCAGATAACCTTACCATATTTTTAATTATACTATAAAGTTTAGAAGAGGGAAGGGGGGATTAGGGATTAGGTGACTACTCACCACTCGGCAGCGGCAATAAAAAAGAGCCCCATAAGGACTCTTTTTTATTAGCGGAAGACGAGACTCGAACTCGCGACAGTCTGCTTGGAAGGCAGATACTCTACCAACTGAGCTACTTCCGCACATATTAATTTGTCAAAACTCATCAACTATATAATTCTACATTGCTCAATATTATTTTTCAAGTAGGTTATAGCGTTCTTTACACAATGTAATACCAAAGCCCGGAAATAATCATTCTCATCAACCTACATCACAACTTCTAGGCTTATCTCCTCCAATAATTTTTTTTGTGTTATAATCTTACAAAAAATCAGGAGAATTTCTTATGTTTAGCACAGACATCATCTATGAAGTAGTTACATTTGCTATTGGAGATACAAAATCAGGTACCAAGATGGGAAAGTTACAGCTTAAAGATCCGCAATCCGGCGAGTTTCTAAACTGTATACTCTGGGAAGAAGCTCTTAATCGAATGGATATGAAACTTTTTAGATGCGGCAACCTGTTAAGAATTGTTTCTGGTTCTTTTAACGAAAAATATAATAACTGCCTGGTTTCTTCTTTAGAACTAATCAAAGAGGCAAAAACCGGCATCGATAAAGATGAACAAGAAAAAACATATTCTGAGCTTATAGGATATATAAACAAGATAAACGATAAAAATTTAAGAGATTTTGTTGCAAAAATATATTCCGAGAATAAAGAACGAATATTAATAAGCCCCGCTGCTAAGCTTATGCATCACAACTATATTGGCGGACTTATGGTTCATACACTTGAATGTTTGAAATACGCCGAAGCAAATATGGCTGTATTTTTTCAGAAAGTTAAACAGGATGAAGTTTATGCTGCTTGCTTGCTTCACGATATTGGCAAGATTTTTGAATACACTATTGATACTGAATCTGGACTTATAGATTATGACGAAAATTTCAGGAAAGATTGGATTTCTCATTCGCAATACGGATTTTCTATTTGTATGACTGCCGGGTTTAAACATGTAGCCAAAATGATTGCTGCGCATCACGGCCGTATAGAGTGGGGGGCGATTGTAGATTTAAATGAAAAGGATTTAGAATCATTTGTTTATCTTATTCATCATATCGATGATATGTCAGCAAAGTTTGGAAAAACAAATGTTGCAATGTTAGGATAATATTTAATTATGTATGAAGATGCTGTAAAATTATTAACTTCCAGCGGGAAGTTTTATATTGATTTGGGTTTGGATAGAATTTCTAAGGCGCTTGAACTATTAGGAAATCCTCAGGACAAGCTTAAATATATCCATGTTGCCGGAACAAACGGCAAAGGTTCTGTTTGCGCAATATTAGATTCTATTCTTCAGGAAGCCGGTTATAAAACAGGCCTGTATACCAGCCCGCATATTTGGGATTATACAGAAAGAATAAAAGTTTGCGGCAGAGAGATTCCAAAAGATAAGTTTGCTGAGTATGTTCAAAAAATCTGTGCTTGCAAAATACATCTTACCGAGTTTGAGATTCTTACAGTTATGATGTTTCTGTATTTTGCAGAATGCCATGTCGATATCGTAATCCTTGAAACAGGACTAGGAGGAAGATTTGACGCAACAAATGTTATAAAAAATAACCTTTGTTCTATTATTACCCAAATAGATTTGGATCATACAGACAGGCTCGGAAAAACTAAAGATGAAATTGCTTTTGAAAAAGCCGGAATTATTAAAAAAGGCTGTCCTGTAATTACTTCTATGGGATATGAAGCAATCAAGGACAAGGCTGATGAAATGAACTCTTTGTTTATTTTTGCTTCGCCTTTTGTAAAACCTGAATTCATAAATGCGCTTGCTCTTAAAGGCATGCATCAGCAAGATAATCTTGCGCTTGCAATAAGTGCAGTTAATTATTTATTCAAAGAAATAAGCGATGATATTATTATTGAAGCATTGAAAAAAGTTAAAAATCCAGCAAGGTTTCAATATTTTGAGGATAGAAAACTCATTATTGACGCTTCTCACAACCCCAATGGGGTCAAAGCTTTGAGAGATAATTTAGATTATTATTTCCCAAATGAGAAAAGAAGATTTATTTTTGGCTGCCTAAAAACTAAAGATTATGAATCTATGATGAAGATTCTGTTTCGTGAAGAAGATGAAGTTTATTTAAATAGTTTTTCGTATCCTAATTCGTGCAGTTATGAAATGCTCTCTGACAAATGCCCTATTAAAGCTTTCGAATACAAAGACGAAAATGTTTTTATGAAACCTGATAAATTAAATATCATATGCGGCTCATTTTATATGCTTTCTAGTATAAGCTGGCTAAAAGATATTTTAAAAAAATAAAAAATTATTGTTTATAATTTTGGTTAATTTTTATAACTAATAAAAACAAAAAAGACCTCCCGAGTTTGAGAGGCCTTTTAACCCAATAATCTCCTACCCCAAAAAATTTGTTTACCCAAATTCCTCTTCTAAATTTCTAAATAAGGTAAATGTTCAAATATTGATTTGTGAAAATACTTAAAAAATCCTCGTAATTTTTCCAATTATTTATCTATCTTTTTTGTATCTTTGACTCCCCCCGAGTCTAGTAGCCATCACTCCTTTCAGGTATGTATATATACTATAATTTTCTAATCTTTTTATCAAGTAAAGAATTTCGTAAAAAATTTTACAATTGACCATGCTCCTTGATACTATTTGGAAAAATTCAAATTAACAAAAGTTAATGTAGGATTTTAACAAAAATTGTATTGACAATACAATTTCACGTTCAACTTACAAGACATACACGCCGCTTGTATGGGGGGGGAAATAGTGAATAGGTGAAGCGTGAAGGGTGAGGGGTGAAGGGAGCATTTTGGGGTTTAGAGGTTGAGGGTGACTAGTGACTAGTGAATAGTGAATAGTGAATAGTGAATAGGTAAATAAGTTAATAAGGGCGTAGGTCAAGCAATGCCTGACTTCCTGTCATTGCGAGGACGATTAGGACGAAGCAATCCAGCTTTCTATTAACTATTACATTTTGATCTAAAATACAAAAATATTAGAGTTTAGGTGACTAGTGACTAGTGAATAGTGAATAGTGACTAGGTGAATAAGGGCATAGCTCAAACACTACCTGACTTTCTATCATTGCGAGGACGATTAGTGACTAGGTGAAGGGTGAGGAGTGAAGCGTGAAGGGAGCATTTTAGGGTTTAGAGGTTGAGGGTGAATAGTGAGTAGTGAATAGGTGAATAAGTTAATAAGCAAACAAAGTGGTGTCATTGCGAGGACGATTAGTCCGAAGCAATCCAGCTGATTAATAACTATTACATTTTGATATTATTCATTCATGAATAACAAACAGTATTATGAAGTTTATGAAAATATTAATTCTGCAATAGCTCGCGAGAAACAACTTAAAGGCGGCAACAGAAAATCAAAACTAGAATTAATCGAATTGAATAATCCCGATTGGCAGGATTTGTATTACTGCATTTTAGATTAAAATGTAATAGTTAATAGAAGGCTGGATTGCTTCGTCCTAATCGTCCTCGCAATGACACCACTTTGTTTGCTTATTAACTTATTTACTTATTCACTATTCACTATTCACTAGTCACTAGTCACTAGTCACCCTAAATTCTAATATTACTGCATTTTAGATTAAACTGTAATAGTTAATAATCGGCTGGATTGCTTCGTCCTAATCGTCCTCGCAATGACACCACTTTGTTTGCTTATTAACTTATTTACTTATTCACTACTCACTACTCACTATTCACTATTCACTAGTCACTAGTCACCCTAAATTCTAATATTTTTGTATTTTAGATCAAAATGTAATAGTTAATAATCGGCTGGATTGCTTCGTCCTAATCGTCCTCGCAATGACAGGAAGCCAGGGAATGCTTGAGCTATGCCTTAGCAGGGTTTAGGGGTTTAGGGGTTTAGGAGTTTAGAAGAAGTTAAAGAATATTCTTATTTTGAACCTTGTTTGCTTATTAACTTATTCACCTAGTCACTACTCACTATTCACTAGTCACTATTCACCTAAACTCTAATATTTTTGTATTTTAGATCAAAATGTTAGAGTTAATACTCAGCTGGATTGCTTCGTCCTAATCGTCCTCGCAATGACAGAAAGTCAGGCAATGCCTGACCTACGCCCTTATTCACTTATTAACTTATTTACCTATTCACTACTCACTACTCACTAGTCACTAGTCACTAGTCACTAGTCACCCTCAACCTCTACACCCTAAAATGCTTCCCTTTCCCTTCACTCTTCACTAGTCCCTAGCCACTAGTTACTCCACAAGTTCTCCTCTAAGGTACCAAGTTCGGGCTGAGGTTATTTTAGCTTCTATAAATTCTCCTGTTAGGTCTCTGTTATATGGTATATGAACGATTTTATTGTTTCTGGTTCTTCCTGTAATTATATTTTTATCACTTTCAAATTTTTCTATTAACACTTCCATATTTCTGCCAATGAATTTTTGGTTAGATTTTAAGCAGCATTCTCTATTATGTTCATTTAATCTTGCAAGACGGTCGGTTTTTATATCTTCTGGAACATATAAGTCAACCCATTTTGCAGCAACGGTGCCTTTTCTTGGAGAGTATGCTGCTGTATTTGAATAGTCTAACTCTAATTCAGTCATTGCTTTAAGTGTATTTTGGAACTGTTCTTCTGTTTCACCAGGAAAACCTGCTATAAAATCGCTGGTAATAGTTACATCAGGTATTTTATTACGGATATTCTCACAAATTTCCTTGTATGTTTTATAGTCATACCGCCGATTCATCTTTTTCAAAATGTAATCATCCCCTGATTGCATCGGGATATGAAAATATTCACACACTTTATCAAGTTCTATCACTGTATTAATAAGTTCTTCTGTAATATCAGTAGGGTATGATGTAACAAAACGAATCCTAAATTTGCCATCAATATTGTTAATTTGTGTCAATAACCAAGACAAATTTTGGTAATCTTCTAAGTCCTTTCCATAAGAATCAACATTTTGGCCTAGGAGCGTAATTTCTTTAAAGCCGTCGGCCAAAGCTTGTTTTACTTCATTTATAATGAGTTCTGGCTTTCTAGAACGTTCACGGCCCCGGGTATAAGGAACAATGCAGTAAGTACAGAAGTTATTACAACCCTCCATAATAGGAACCCAAGCGTTAACACTTTTGGCTCTATTTATTTTAATACTACTTTCTGCAAAAGGTTTCTCATCACAAGATACGATTCTTTCACCGTTTTCAATTTTCTTAACAAGTTCAGGTAGTTCGTACAATCTTTGTGTCCCAATAACCAAATCCACGTATGGTGCTCGTTTTAAAACATTTATGCCATCTTGTTGTGCAACACAGCCTGAGAAGATGATTTTTAAATCAGGTTTATTTTTTTTCCATTTTCCCCAAACTCCGATTGCGCTATAAGCTTTGTCTTCAGAAAGCTGGCGTATAGAACAAGTGTTTATAATAAGCATGTCTGCCTTTTTAGGCTCCTCTGTCTGCTCATAACCAAGATAATCCAGCATTCCATACATCCGCTCTGCATCAGATTTGTTCATCTGACAGCCCATTGTTTCTATATATACCTTTTTCATTTTGTCCTCAAATTCTGTAGCAACTCTATTCTATTACAAATAAATTACATTTTTAAGCCTTTACAAAACTTAAAAATTTGGCAATTTTTTCGTGGAATTATACTTTATATAAATGTAGCAGGTTAGAAGGAAATATTTGTATGACATTTAATTATTATAATTACAATAATAATCCATATAGAACTTCGGGCCAATATTTTATTAATTTTAAAGAAAATACGGTAACGGATTCTGCTCCTGCTATTATCGCAAAACCAATAAAAACAGTAGAGAATGTTGTTAATAATACTGTTGATACTTTTGTGAAAACAGAAGAAGAAAATGAAAAGAAAAAATCACATAAAACAGCAATTGCAGTAGGAAGCTCTGTTCTTGTATTGTCAGGACTTGTTGCATTACTTAACCCAAAATTTTCAGGAAAAGTCGTTAATAAATTGAAAATGATGTCACATAGGGCCGGAACAAAAGCTCAAAAAAATCAAGGCGACACAATAAAGAGTAAATTCTATAATTCAATGTCCAAATTCTGGAAGGGTGTCGGGGATGTATTCCAATTTACAAACACTCTGAACGCCGGAAAAGATATCGGATTTAAGTGGCTTTGCACAACAGAAAAACAATTTAGTGGCGTAAAAAACAAAACTGCAAGACAAGCTCTGCAAAAATGTGATTCGTTGTTTAGAGCACCGATGGCTCCTGTACATAAAGCAATCACAAACTGGTTTGATAAAGTAAGCAAACACACCGTACAGATGAACTATAAAAGTGCAATGAAGAAACTTGATGCATTTGAAGATTTGGCTAAATACTATAAAGACAAGCTTCCGATAGACAAGCAGAGGATTTTAGACCAAAAGCTAAGAGAAATAAAAAACGCAAAAGAATATTTTACTGATGCAAATACAATGAAGAGATTAAAGACCCAAGAAGATTTAATGTCTAATCTTGAAACCGACTTAATCCCACGCTATAAAAAATATGCTGATGAGATTTTGCACGGCAAAAACAGAAAGAAAACTATAAAAGATAATATGTCTTTCTGGGCAGAAGATATGCTTATGCCGGAGCGTAACAGGCTGGAAAAAGAAGGGCAGGATGTTGTAAGTGCCCTTGTCGGTGATATCCAGGGTACAAAAGGAAAATTCAATGAAGTAGCAGATTTACTTACTCCGTATTTGACTAAAGATGAAGCGATACTTCTTTGCAAAAAATTAAAAAATGCAGATAAATCACTTCATAAAGCTAATTTCAGCGAGACAGTCGGCTATTTTGACAAGAAACGAGACTTAATGATAGGCGGTGCTCCGACTGATATCCTGTCAGGTCTTGCTATGGTCGGCTTAAGCGGTATTGCAGTAAGTACTGCACACTCGAAAGAAGAGAGAATATCAAATGCTATTACAGCAGGATTTCCGGCTGTAGCAGGTGTCGGAACTTCAATCGCTCTAACTGCTATGCTCTTTTCGGGTGTAAAAAGCTTAATCTATGGTTCAGTAACCGGCGTACTGTTCAGCTTGATGGGAAGCGGAATAAACAGATTAATTTACCCCAAAAACCATAATAATACCCAGATGCTTGCACAAAACACAGAACCCAAAAAGGAGGCCGTATATGCTTAACGCAATTGTTCAACAATTTTTAGCACATTTTTTCTCAATGTTTCATAATCCTTGTTATTGTCGAGTAGAAAATTCCAATCCTGAATATCGTCTAAATCGACTTCTGTAACGTCATTTTCCCCCACAAGCCTGCCGCCTCGTTTTTCACGTACTTCACGTGAAGCTTCAACTCTTATAGATATTGCGCCCGCTTGTTTAAATACTTCGTATTCATGCTTAATCCGAACATCTGTTACAACAATATTTCCTTTTTGCGAAATAATTTTATTAAGCCAGTAATCAGGGCTCTGTTTCCTGCCCCAATTGCCTAAATCAATTAACCCTTGACGGTATTTGGCTTTATCAGCCTCAATATCTTCAACGGTTAAGCCGTGTTGTTTGGCGTATTCCATTTTAATAATATCACCCATTGCACAGCGTTTGAAATCCGGCATGGCTTCCATTAATATTTTGGCGGCAGTATCTTTGCCGGAATATTGTTTTCCTGAAAAAATTATTATCATTAGGACTCCTTATGGTACTGGATCATAACCGCCGTCATTTAAAGGATGACACTTGCAAATGCGTTTAATCCCAAGCCAGCCGCCTTTTATGACGCCATATTTTAATACGGCTTGCCTCATATATTCAGAACATGTTGGATAAAACCTGCATCGTGGCGGTGTAAGCGATGAAACTTTCTGGTATATATTTATTAATTTTGATACTATACCTCTTAGCATAATAATAATCTTAACACAAACTTGCTATTTTAATGAGCTGCGTTTGTTTTCTAATTGTTTTTGGATACATTTTTGAGAAATTATATCAACTTCATTTTCCGGCAAATCAACAAATTTAAATGAAGCTTTGAGTTGTTCATCTTCATTACTAAATCTAAGAAATTTTGCTTTTGCCTTTATGCTTTTGTTACTAAATAATACCTCTATAGTAACATTTTCTGGAATTTCGATTTTTGAAGGTAATGTTAAACAAACCCCAGTTGCAGATATATCATATGTTTTGCAAGGGATTGTCCGGCCTTCAAAACTTAATAAGACATTTTCAGTCATACAAACTCTAAAATATTCCCTGTTTTGCTGGTATTCCAGCCCCTCTGGTGTTTGTAATATGAAAAAAACATAAGGGTCTTCGTAACTAATATATTTTAAAACAGTTTGTGTGCGATACAGTCCGTTTCCACACACAAAACTGAGCATAATTTCTTGTGGAGTTTCTATTCTCAGGCCATTTTCAAATTTAGCACAGGCAGTAATTTCTCTATCACCCATAAATTTTATTGCAGCTTTAGTACAACAAGTAGAATTATTTCTGTCTTTGTACACTATTTTAATATAATTTACATTGTCTAGATTAAGATTGAATTTCATTTTATTTTCTTATATCTTCCGTTTTCTAATTTATATATACCTATTTTTTTCCCTTTGTCATTATATTGTATTATTGTTCCGTTACGCTTCTTTTTAAAAGTACCTTGAGGCAGATTCTTTTTGGGTATACTAGCATTAACGGACAATACAAAACAAAATGCTATTAATACGCACGTTAACTTTTTCATACTTGTATTATAACAGATTTTGGGTAAAAATAATACTTATGAAGGGTATTATTTTTGATTTCAACGGAACTTTATTTTGGGATTCTCAATTGCATTATGAGGCTTGGCGTGAGTTTTCAAAAGAGCTGCGTGGGTATGAATTTACTGATGAAGAGATGCGCAATAAGATGTTTGGTCATACAAATGCCGATATTATCGAATATGCAATAGGGCATAAACCATCTGAAGAAATGGTAGAAAAGTATGCTAAAGAAAAGGAAGCATTATATCGAAAAAGGTGTTTGGATGATCCTGATAATTTTAAGCTTGCTCCCGGTGCGGTTGAATTTTTAGAGTTTTTAAAACAAGAGAATATCCCAAGGACTATAGCAACAATGTCGGAGTGGGACAATGTAGAATTTTATATAAAAGAGTTTAATCTCGCAAGATGGTTTGATGTTGATAAAATAGTATATTCCAACGGCAAAATTCCTGGAAAACCTGCTCCAGATATATTTCGTATTGCAGCAAAGAAGATTAATCTGGAACCAAGTGATTGTATTGTTGTAGAAGATGCTATAGCAGGAATAAAATCGGCAAGCGCTGCTGGTATTGGTAAAATATGTGCTATTGCTTCTCTAGAGCCGGTTGGATTTTATAAAAATATTAAAGAAGTTGATAAAATCATAACTAATTTTGATGAAATCGATAAATCTATATTTGAAAAAGTTTTTACAAATGTATAGAATAATGGAATTTAAAGATTCTGGGGCAATTCTTTTATATGCAATGAGTTATACATATTTTATCCCCATATTTTAAGGTTTAACATATCTAAACATTACAAAAATTTGGTAGAAAAGTTTACTATTCCTCACCTTTTGTTATATAATGAATTCAATAGTAACAGAGAGGTAGGGAATTATGCAGATTTCATTAAACTGGTTAAATGAATTGGTTGATTTAAGTGATTTAGATGTGGCGCAGGTTGCGCATGAACTCACTATGAGCGGCTTAGAAGTCGAAGAGGTCGAAGAAGTCAGACCGAAA
>CALUSJ010000034.1 GCA_944323405.1 Candidatus Gastranaerophilales bacterium | reverse complement strand
AAATATAAGCGGATTTTTCATCTAAAATAGAAGCCTCGTAAAGTTTTCTTACAGCCGTTGTCTTATTATGATTTTTTCCGAACAGGTCAAGTTCATAGTTAGCAATAATCGGAAGCATAAACCCGCCTGCTGATGAGCCTATTAATTTTCCGTACCCAGGCATAAATCCGGCTTGAATTGTAGGAAGTTCGCCCGCTCTTTGCATAACAACATTTTGATAATACTCATCAATTGTTAATGTTGCCATCTTCAAATCTTTATTATTTTCAATTGCTTTTACAATATAATCGTTTAAATATTCATCATTAAATTGCGCCCACCAGGCTAAATTTACATATTCGTACTTATTTTTTGTCGGTTTAACTTTATTATCCGCTTTTTTAGCTTTCTTTTCTTTTTTCTGCTTTTTATCAACCGTTTGTTCTGCTCCGGCAGATAAAACAGTTTTATCTCCTTTTTCAATTGCAATAACAGGAACAATATTTCCAACGCTTAATGATAATAATATAGATAATACTAAAAACTTCTTCATTTTAATTTTCTCCCAAGCACTTGATTTTTTATGACAACAATGATAACATAAGTATGTTGCATTTGCAACATGTAGTAAAATAAACATACTTTAAACAGGGGATTGACAAATTTGCAAAACCATTTTACTGATACAATTTTTTACCAGATAGAATTGACAGCAAAATACTGCAAGCTTCTCGGCCAGCAGGTTTTTGAGAAATTAAGCGTCGGCATATCTCCTGAGGAGTTTTCTGTTCTAGATACGCTTTCCTGTAATCCGTATTTATGCCAGAGAGATTTGGCAAAGCTAATTTTAAAAGACAGAGCAAATACAGGAAAATTATTAGATGTATTGGAAAAAAAGGGGTTTGTAACAAGAAAGCTTTCGATAAAAAATAATCGTCCCGTAAAAATTGTAGAAATTACTGAGGATGGCAAAAAGAAATTAAATGAAGCAACTGAAAAAATAAAACCGAATTTTCTTATTGTGCAGGAACGAGTCAAAAACAGTGATATTGCCCACATAGGAGATTTGTTAAAAGAATTAAGAAATATTTTAGATGAGACATTAGAGATACAGATATAAATAGAAAAGGTGAAAAATGAGCGAAGAAAATAAAATTGAGGAAGAGAATACAAGGAAATTACCAGTTAAAAAGAGATATATATTTGCATTTTTAGTAACTTTAGGTGTGATACTTGTCGGATATTTCATCTATGAATATTTGGGTTATCAATCTACGGATGACGCTTATGTTGAAACAACGACGGTTTCGGTTTCTCCGAAGGTTTCGGGGCAGATTGTAAAGGTTCTTGTGGAAGATAACCAGCCGGTTAAGGCGGGGCAGGTTGTTGCGGTTATTGATAAAGTTGATTATCAGGTAAAATTAGATCAGGCAACAGCAGCTTATGAACGAGCTTTATTGAATCAGGAAAATGCCCATGCTGATTTGAATGCGGCTAATTCTGAAATTGAGCTTGCAAAAAAAGATGTTGAAAGATATCAAAATCTTTATGCAGCAGGGGCTGTTTCTAAACAAACCTTAGATAAAGCAATAACTAATTTAGAGAGCAAGCAGGCAAAACAGACTTCTGCAGAGCAATCGATTTTTTCAAAAGACCCTTCTCAAAACGCCAAAGTTGCCGATGCTGATTTGAATGTATTAAAAGCACAAAAACGTGCGGCAGAACTCGCTTTAGAATACACTGATATTTTAGCGCCGATTGATGGTACTGTATCAAATAAAAAAGTTGAAGTCGGTATGATGGTTCAGCCAGGTTCGCCTTTGTTTGTAATAGTTCCCCATGATGTCTGGGTTGTTGCTAATTATAAAGAAACACAGCTTACTAAAATGAAAGAGGGCATGGATGTTGATATTAAAATTGATACTTATCCTGATAAAGTTTTCAAAGGTAAAATTGACAGTATTCAAAGGAGTTCAGGAGCTAAGGCAAGCTTATTCCCGCCTGAAAACGCTGTTGGTTCTTTCGTAAAAATTGTACAGAGAATTCCTGTTAAGATAGTGTTTACAGAAAAAATTGATCCTAATGAGTACTCAATTATTCCTGGAATGTCCGTTGTTCCAAAGGTTAAAATTAGAGAATATTACAAAAATAAATAATAAATATTTTTTCATTCAGTATTACGACTCTGCGGTTCGGTTAATTTAGCCGAACCTTTTATTTTGGTGTATATAAAAGTAGTTAATTATCAGTTAAGTTTTGATTTAAGTATTCTGGCAGCAGAAATTAATATATCAATGCTGGTTGAAAAAGGCGGAGCATAAGTCAAATCAACATCTAAAATGTCTTCTACCTTCATACCGCTTGTTAGCCCCATTGACACTGTATTTACTCTTTTATCTGCATCACCGCATCCGATAGCCTGTGCACCGAGAACCTTATGAGTGCGTCTATCTGCAATAAGTTTTAGCGTTACATTTTTTACTTCTGGCATATAACCAGCCTTATCTCGTTTGGTAATTACAACTGATACAGTATCATATCCCAATTTTCTGGCAGCTTTTTCAGTAAGTCCAGTCATAGATATATTTAGATCATGATATCTAAGCACAGCCGAGCCTAATATCCCTTCAAAATCTTCGACTCCTCCGCAAGCATTGATTGCTGCAATGCGTCCTTCTTTATTTGCAGTTGAACCTAAAGGAACCCAAACTGGTGTACCTGAGACCATGTTTATTTTCTCTACACAATCACCACAAGCATATATATCAGGTATATTGGTCAGCATTCTGCTGTTTACTTTTATTGCCCCTGTGTCACCCAAGTCAATGCCCGCATCTTTTGCGATATCAACAACAGGTCTAACACCAGCAGCAATAATTACCATATCGGTTTCAAAACCTTGGCCTTTTTCAGTCAAAACCCCACGAATAGTATTGTTATCGCTGACAAATTCAGATACTGTATCCTCATTAATTATTTTAACCAATCCTTCAGAATTTTCTAATATATAAGTTTGAATAAGAGAAGAAATATCTTCATCAAATACCGATAAAATAAATGGCGCTTGTTCAACTAGGACAACATTTTTCTTGTTTTTTACAAAAGCTTCGATAAGCTCTATCGCAATATAGCCCCCGCCAATTATAACAATATTCTGCGATTTTACCATTGCATTTTTTATATTAATACCATCTTCCAGTGTTCTTACAGAAAAAACATTCGCCAAATCAATATTTTTAATTTTCGGAACGAAAGGTGTTGAGCCCGTTGCTATTATTAATTTATCATATTCAACAAACTCACAGCTTACGGTATTTATATTTTTTACAACTATTTTTTTATCAATTGGTAATATTTTAGTAACGAGATGTTCCGTATGTATATGAATTCCGCTTTTTTCGAACTCATCAACGGTTCTTACAACAAGCTTGTGCCAATCTTCAAAATCCCCAGCTATATAATATGGTAAGCCGCAGGAAGAATAAGATACGTGTGTATCTTTGGTATAAATATGTATATCAGCTTCAGGAAGCATTCTTTTCGCTTTAGCAGCAGCTTTAGCACCGGCCGCTACACCGCCTATGATAATTATTTTCATACAAAAATTATTAAAAGAAACTTCAATGAAAACAATTAGTCAACTTACTTACCTACAAGCAGGGTAATATCATTAAATACTACAAGTATCATTAGTATTATTAGCAAAGAGAAAAATACAGAAGATATCATTTCTATAATTTTTTCATCTAAAGGTTTTCCAATTATTTTTTCTATAAACAAAAATAATAAGTGGCCGCCATCTAATGCCGGTATTGGCAGAATATTTAATATAGCGAGGTTCATTGATATTAATGCAGCAAGAAGAATTCCTGAAGATTTACCGCTTTTTTCAATCATATCACCGCCGATTTTGGTTATTGCAACCACTCCATGCATATCTTTTAGAGGAATGTTTCCTGTAAATAATTGTCCTAATGAATACATCATTAAATATGTATTATCCCATAAGTAAACACAGCTGCCTTTTACTATGGAAGGTAAGGTATTTGTATTTATCATGGTCTGCTCAGCTCTTAAACCAATCCCAATGACTCCTTTTTCATCAGGGTATATTGGTTTTAATTCTAATGTTTTTCCATCACGTTCAACAAGCATATTTATAGGATGATCACCATTAGATAGAATTTTGGCGACATCATACATTGTATACTTCCCATCTGAGGTGTAAATATTTTTACCTATAAGCTCATTAGCAAGAGGTTTAAGCGAATCATCAAGTTTTATCCCTTCAAGTTTAAAATATTTTGCCCCTTTTAGAGCATACTTATCCATCGTTACAATATCTTTATCTAAATTTTCAGGGAGTCTTATTGCAATACCAGCAGGTATAACCTCATCTTTTGAAAGCCCTGGGTTTAAGTCTTTTAACCTCGCAAAGTTTTTATCAATTGTAGTTTGAGAAATAATCCCATTAGATTTAGCACTATTTTTGACTATAGTAATAAAAGAATAGACATTATCAATATTGCAGCCATTAACTTTTAATATCCTATCTCCTTCTTTAATCCCAGATTTCCAAATGCTGGCTTCTTTAGGAGCACTAATACTGGCAGCAAAAATTTTATAATTGCCAGAAGGCAGCTTATGTGAAACTACTGCAACTAGCATAACTAGAGCTATAGCGCATATAACATTTGCTATAACACCAGCCGAAACAACAACAGCCCTTTGCCATATCGGTTTATTTGTAAATCTTTCAGGAGAATCAGCTGGAAGCTCACAGTCTTTATCATCATCGGGGAATGAAACATAACCGCCTAAAAGAAAAGCATGTACTAAAATTTCTACATCACCTATTTTTGTGCGATAAAGTGTCGGCCCTACTGGCAAGCCAAAACCAAATTTGTCAACTTTTATTCCAAATAGACGTGCCGCTAAGAAGTGGCCCGCTTCATGCACAAGAATTAATAAACTGAGCAATAATATCATAATTATAATAGACATAAAATCTCCCCTGTTTTCATTTTATTCTAACATAAATAAAAAACGATTAATAATTTATCGAAGCATTAAATTTTAAATATAGTATTCTTGTGCTATAATTACATCACAAGAATTATATAACAAGGACTTGAAATGTATAGAAAGTATTTAAAAGAAAAAATAGGTTCATTGATTTATATTACCGGCACTTTAATCAGGGGGTTTTCTACTCAAACTTTTGTAGAAAAACAGTTTGGTTTAACACCAGATCAATATGTAATATTAGACTTGCTTATTGAAAACAATGAGATAATGTATCAGCGCCAGCTTGCAGAAATATTACTCAAAGACAGAGCAAATATAGCCAGAATAATAGATATCATGCTAAAAAACGGGCTCATTGATAAAATCCCAGATTCTAATGGAAGAAGAATATACAAGCTTATTGTTACTAAAAAGGGTAAAGCCATAAGAGATAAGATAGCCCCGACTGGTTTAAGTTTACGTGATGAGATTGTTAAAAATATTCCTCAAGAGGAATTAGACATCACATTTAGAACTCTCGAAAAAATGAACCTTAATGTAAGAGACAAAGTAAAATTACAAGTATAGGAGAGTATAAAGTGGAAGAAAAAAATAGTGAAAATATAAAAGAAACTAAAGAGATTGACCAAGATGAATTGGAAGATTATGAAGAAGACGAAGACACAAGACCTGAGTATATGAAAAAAAGAGTTCTTGTTCCATCAATTACTGCAATCATATTTTTTATCTGTGGAATTTTTTATTCGATTCACACGGTCTACTATAAATCTACAGATGATGCATTTATTGAAGGACACGTTATTACTGTTGCGCCAAGAGTTTCAGGCCCAGTATTAAAATTAAATATAGAAGATAATCAGGAGGTTAAGAAAGGTGATTTTTTGCTTGAAATTGATCCAAATGATTATGAGGCAAAATTGAGGGAGACAAAAGCTAAATTAGATGAGGCAAAAGCTTCACTTGTTAGTAGCGAGAATCAAGTCATTAAATCTATGTCAGATTTAGAATTTGCTCAGGCTGATTATGAGCGGTATTCAAAAATGTATGCAAAAGGAATTAGTTCAAAGCAAAATTACGATTCCAGTTTAAATAAACTCACAGCCGCAGAATCCAATAATAAATCCTTAAAAGCAAAATATAACGAGATTATGGCATCAATCAAGAGGCTGGAAGCCGAAGTTGAACAGAATGAATTAAACCTTTCTTATACCAAAATATATGCACCATCAGACGGTAGAATTACAAACCGTACAGTAGAACAGGGTAATTATGTTCAGGTAGCTCAGCCGCTGTTTGCGATTGTACCAGAAAAAATGTGGATTGTTGCTAATTTTAAAGAAACACAGCTTGCTAATATGAAAAAAGGGCAGCCCGTAAAAATTAAGATTGATACATACGGTGGTAAAAAATTTAAAGGTGAGGTAGACAGTATTCAGCGCTCAACTGGGGCTAGAGCAAGCCTGTTTCCGCCTGAAAATGCTGTTGGCAGCTATGTAAAAATCGTTCAAAGGGTTCCTGTCAAAATCATATTCACAGAAGATATTTCCAATTATAATATTGTTCCAGGAATGTCAGTTGTTCCAGAGGTTAAGGTTAAATAATGGGGGAAGAGGTAAATCAAGATAAAATACCGGCAAAAAAACAAGGAGCGGGTAAGAAGTATAAACCGGCACCTTTGTGGCTTGTAGCATTTTCTATACTTTTGCCAACGTCGTTTTCCTGCCTTGCGACCTCTGCCACAAATGTTGCTATCCCGCACATTTCAGGATATTTCGGCTCTACTATAGACGAAGCTAACTGGATAATTACATCTTATATGATAGCGAACGCTTGCCTTATACTTATGTCAGGCTGGCTTGAAGGTTTGTTAGGCAGAAAAAATTTCCTAAAAATTTTTATTACCATTTTTACACTGGGCTCGTTGATTTGTGCTGTTGCCCCTAACTTAAACTTAATGGTGCTTGGCAGATTAATTCAAGGAATTGGCGGAGGGCCCATGACACCTGTTTCACAATCTATACTTCTTTCAGCTTTTCCGCAAGAGCAAAGAGGGGTTGCAATGAGCCTTTACGGCATTGCTGTTATGGTTTTTGCTATTCTGGGGCCGACATTTGGCGGGTTTATTGTTGATAATGCGGATTGGCAGTGGATTTATCTCGTAAATGTTCCTGTTGGAATACTTTCGGTTTCTCTTGTTCATGCAAATATCGAAGATACTGAACATTTAAAGAAAGCTAAGAAAACAGATTTTCCGGGGATGATTTCACTTGTTTTGTGGTTGCTTTCTATGCAGGTTGTATTAGATAAAGGCCAGCAATATAACTGGTTTGATTGTGCTTGGATTTCTTGGCTTGCAGGATTTTCTGCTTGCTCTTTGGCATTTTTTATCGTTAGAGAGCTTGAAGCTTCAAATCCTCTTATTAACCTAAGATTATTCAAAGACAAAAACTTTCTTATTGGTACAATACTAAGCCCATCTATTAATATGATTGTATTTTCTACTATTGTTCTTGTTCCCCAATTTTTACAGAATATGATGGGCTATACAGCAATACTTAGCGGATATGCGCTTGCACCTCGTATTTTTTCTTGCGTATTAATGATGATTGTTATTAATCCTTTGATGAAGATATTTGATAACAGAATCTTAATAGCAATCGGATTTTTCCTGCTCGGGGTATCGGTTCTATTTTTTGTTAATTTAAATTTATCAATATCATTTGTTTATATGGCAATTCCGCAGGTGCTTATGGGAGTCGGAGTTATATTAACATTTATCCCAGTTTCGTCGCTTGTTTTGGGAACACTGCCAAAATCAATGCTTACAAGCGGAGCAAGCCTGCATAATCTTTGTAAAAGCGCAATGACTGCTATTATTGCCTCAGTTGCCTCAACTCTTGTTGCCCGCCATAGCCAGATGCATCAAGTTTATTTAGTTGATAACTTATCTAACTTCAACATTGTGTTTCAGCAAAAGTTTTCGGCTTTATTGAGCACTTTTATGTCAAACTCTTCAAGCTCATTTGCAACAATAAAAACGAACTCTTATATGTACAAATCACTTTTAACTCAATCAAGACTAATGGCATATGTAGACGTATTCGCAACATTTGCTCTAATTTCATTTCTCTTAATCCCTCTGGCATTTTTATTTGATATAGAAAACAAACACAAAAAGAGCCATAAACACAAAGTTATATTGATGAAACAAATTCCTGGAGATAAGATATAGTATTAGTTTTGGAGCTTATATAAAATAATACCAGCTGAAATACTCAAATTAAGAGATTCTACCAAGCTGGACATCTCAATTGTGACATTTTTAGTTGCAAAATCTTTTAATTCTTGGCTTAATCCTGAAGCTTCTGCTCCAAACATTATAAGGACTTTCTCCTTGGGCTTATAGTCTTTTAGCCAAATTGTATTTTCTGCCTTCGGAAGTGTTGCGACTCTTTCGAAACCGCTAAATACCGACAATTCACTCATTTCAAAAACAGGAATCTTCCACAAATTTCCAACAGAAGAGCGAACGCATTTCGGATTATACAAATCAACTGTATCACCATATAGAACAACAGCATCTATATTGAATGCACAAGCGGTTCTTAAAATAGTTCCTAAGTTTCCTGCATCTTTAATATCTTCCAACAAAACAACTTTTTTATATTTATTCGACCATTCTCTTTTTATTTTCTTTGCTACCGCTACAGCCTTTGGAGGAGTTTCTGTTGAAGAAATTTTGGCAAGCACAGCTCTTGTGGTTTCTATGCGATTCATAAACCCGCTATAACAATCAGAGCCTTCTTCTACAAATAAATGAGCAATTTCGACCCCAGAAACAATAGCTTCATCAATACACTTATTTCCTTCAAGCAAGAATAAGTCTTTTCGGTATTTTTTTTGTAAAAGTCTTGCTGTCTCTTTCACAAGTTCATTATTAACACTTGTTATTTTCATAAAACCTTAAATTCCTTTAACCATTCCTTTTCTTGCTCAGACAACATCTCATAATTGATAAGTTTTCCTTCATACCCCATTTTTACAAAAGAATTTATAGTATCGAATTTCTTATAACAAGAATTTTCTAACCTCACTCCAAAGAATTCTGGGTTATATAACCCCGGTTCAATTGTAAAAGTCATGTTATCGTTCAGCGGAGTATGAGCGATTTCTGACTGATTTAAAGCCGGTGGAGCTTCGTGGACATTAATCCCAATACCATGCCCTAAGCCGTGATTAAAAGAAAAACCTTCAATCTTATTGTCCAAAATAGAATGGGCTAATCTATCATAATCATACCCAAAATCAAAACTTGAATTATATGTTTTCAAAAAGGCTCGTAAAACAGTTGTATAAACCTTTCTCTGCAAATCATTCGGCTTCCCCTTTACAAAAACTCTGGTAATATCAGTAGCCAATCCGCTTTCATAATAAGCTCCGCAATCTATTAAAACAAGCGAGCCCTCTTTTAGAATAACATCTTTTGAATTCTTTGAATAATGCGCAAGAGCAGAGTTTTTATCAATCGCAACAATAGAATTGAAACTCAATGATTTTGCGCCATATTTAATAAACTCTTCCCTTAAACGCTTAGCAATATCATATTCCGATAAATTATCATTCCTTTCTATGTACTCCCTTATAGCCATCATAGCTTTATCTGTCTTTTCGAAAGCTTTTTTATAAGCACATATCTCCTCATCCGACTTGATAGCCTTCAAAGACTTTATCTCTGAAGAACGATGAATAGGATTTTTAATAAGCGCATAATCATAAGCATTAATTGAACTCTTATCAACAATCAATTCACCATCAAACTCTTTTAAAAAATTCTCACATTCTCTACTATTCGTGAAAAGTCTCTGGTTAGACTTATCGATATATAATTTAGCCCATATCTTAGAAGAACAATCTTTGGAAAAATCTCTTTTCCCTGTAAGATAAGAGACTTCTTCTAAATTAGTAATAAACATAGGAGCTTGAGGGATAAAGTTCTTTTTTTGCGTCACTTGAACATATTGATTACTGTCATGCGATTCGGTAAAATCATTGATAAGATCTTCTTCTAGAAGCTTTATTTTGCAATTATCAAACCCTTCTAATCTTTGCTGAGAAACCTTTTTTGCAGCTATTCCTAAAATTTTATTAGGCTTAATAAGCTTCTTTATTTCTTCATCCTGCTTCTGGCCTAGCTGAAGCTTTACAACAGTAACTCCTTCCTTAACCTCCATATCCGCCTGAGTATGATATCTGCCATCCACAAAAAGATAAATCTTGTCTCTTGTAACAAGAGCATCGCCTGTCGAGCCGGAAAACCCCGTAAGAGTATACCTTGCATTTTCAGACAATTCTGGATACTCAACTAAATACTCATTCGTGGAGTTGACAAGCAAATAATCCACACCTAATTTGTTTAATAAATCATTCATCATACAATAAAAGTATAGCACAATTTTTATTTTCTTAGGAAATTATATATTATAAACACGCCAGCATTATACTACCGGCGTGCTTAAACTCTATTTTATTTAATATTAATAGCTATAAGCACCTAAAGCGCTATTCGAGAAATGAACATCAATCACCGCTCTCTGCCAATCTTTATGTGATATAGTTGATTCTAGGCCATAATTATAATAATTAACAGTAGCCCCTCTAAGAGTTTCATCCGCCGCTACATAGCT
This sequence comes from Candidatus Gastranaerophilales bacterium, assembly GCA_944323405.1. Classification (GTDB taxonomy): domain Bacteria; phylum Cyanobacteriota; class Vampirovibrionia; order Gastranaerophilales; family Gastranaerophilaceae; genus CAG-196. Next base: position 2,476 of record CALUSJ010000034.1, on the reverse strand, counting down.
AAATGTTGCTCTTATTTTATTCTTAAAGTCCCAATAATCAGAACCCCCGCCGCCAGAAACAATTTGAAGACCTATACAATGTGTTCCAACACAAGTATAAGTAGAATCGGCCTGACTTTCACGCTGTATCGGTCTAAAAGTAAACCCATAACCATCAGATTTAGGAGTTGTTTCAATATTGACAATTTTGTATATTATTCCATAAGAAGATGTTCTGGCCGAATAATAAACATTTACTTTTGCAGGTTCTCTACATTCACCAGTACTTGCATCAAATGTATAACCACTTGGGCATTCTCTACAAGAACCATTATACCAAATTCCATCACAAGGTTGTTGTACAATCTCAGGTTCTTGACAAACACCATTTGTTAAGACTTGACCTTGCGGACATTGATTGCAAACCTCATTATACCAATACATATTATCTAATGCACAAATTTCCTGAGCACTTCTACAAACTCCGTCCTGCAACGTAAGCCCTTCTTCACAATCATGGCAGCTGTCATTATACCAGAACTTGCCATTTGCAATACACAATTCTTCTTCGCTATGCTCAGTAGCAAGCTCATATGTAAAATCTACAAAAGGACTTTCATTATCTATCTCATGATCAGTAATTTCAACGTTCTTTTTTATTAAATTCTTTCGTTCTTCAATATATTTTTTCCCCATAGGATCAGCAGGCGTTACATGGCCATTTGCAGCTACGATAAACTTAAATATATCCGGCTCTGTACAAGTATCAGCATTATAAATACAGCTCATATCACCGTCGGGTGTCTCATTGTTTGAAGGATCAACATCGACATATATATCTGTTTGGTAATGAGCTTCGTTAGCATCCAAGCTAGTTGGAATCGCCTGAACTATTCTCCAACGCATTCCATTCGTTGTTGTAAAAGAGGGGGCTGTAAACCTATTAGTATAATCCGCTGCATTAAATGCATAGGTGGCATTACTACAGCCTGCTGCTATATCAGCCTCACTTACTCCTAAACTCGCTGCCATAAGACTGCATAACTTTCTTTCACCACTATATAACCCATTATTATAACGACTATCCTGCGGAGTATTAGTATTAAATAGAGGAACTTTCTCACAATAAACATTATGAATATCTTCAGGGTCTTTAACTGCTGAATATAAGTTTACATTAGATGTTATATCATTTATGACATTTGTAATGCTATCATAAGTTTTTAAATACATCATCTTTGTTTTATCAGGCCTTATTTCGTTGAAAACAGGCAGAGTCAACGCTGCAATAACACCTATAATTGCTAATGCAATCAGTAGTTCAGCTAAGGTAAAAGCTCTCTTCATAAAAAAAACCTCATTATTTCTATTCTTGAATTTTAATTATAATATATACTAATAATATAATAACATATTTAAATATCCCATGCAATCAAACACACAAAAAAGCAAGAGGGGAGGGGGAAATTAGTGATTAGGGCCTAAGTGAATAGGTAAAGGGGTAAAGGGGGTGAATAAGTTAATAAGCAAACAAAGTGCACATAAGCTCCCTCCCTAAATAGGGAGCGGATTTGCGGACGGACGACACGAGCGGGAGTGAGTTAGTCCAGGTAGCGAACAGAAGGTAGCCGGCAAGGCCGTATAGGCCTGAAGGCGAAGCTCTGTGAGCGTGAAGCAAATCCAAGACAGGGCTGGGGTGGGTGGACTTCCCCTTGGGGCAAAGGTCTCGGATACTTCAATAAAACAAAGCTCTAAATAAAAATGTCCTTTAACTTCTTCTAAACTCCTAAACTCCCCTGCCATTAATAATCCTGTCATCCTGAAAGATTAGAAAAACAAGCGATAGCATAGTTTTTCAATCTGTTCAGGATCTTACCGAAACCCAAAAGATAATACTTTTTTTGGTAAGATTCTGAACAGTGCGAAAAATTAGCCATCTTAAATAATTCAATTTTTCTGCACTTTCAGAATGACATGGTTTTTAATAAAGTTTTTGATGCGGTAAATCACAGATTTACCACATCCTACCGGCTGTCTGTCACCTGTCATTGCGAGGACGATTAGTCCGAAGCAATCCAGCTGATTAATAACTATTACATTTTGATCTAAAATACAAAAATATTAGAGTTTAGGGGAATAGTGAATAGTGAATAGTGAGTAGTGAATAGGTGAAGCGTGAAGCGTGAAGGGTGAAGAGAGCGGAATAAGTAAATAAGTTAATAAGCAAACAAAATTCAAAATAATAATATTCTTTAACTTCTCCTAAACTCCTAAACCTCTAAACTCCTAAACCCTGCTAAGGCTGTCGAGCAAACAATGCCTGACTTCCTGTCATTGCGAGGACGATTAGTCCGAAGCAATCCAGCTGATTATTAACTATTACATTTTGATATTATTTATTTATGAATAACAGACAATACTATGTATATATTCTATTTAGTAAAAAGAACGGTACTTTATATGTGGGCGTAACCAATAACCTTGTAAAACGGGTTTG
>CALUSJ010000033.1 GCA_944323405.1 Candidatus Gastranaerophilales bacterium | reverse complement strand
ACAAAGACAATTCATTTTCGGAGATTTCTCCATCACCGTTATCAAGTTTAGCAAATATTGAATTCAGCGCTTTATTTTGTATATTTAAATCTTTCCACTTGGTACCGGCGGTAATATTTAGTTTAATCTGTTTATTATCGTTATCATAATAAGAAAAATCCATTAAAACATCTCCTATCTTACAGCATATATAACGGCAAATTATTTTGAAACTTTAGGGTTTTTGACTATTTTGTTACAAAATTTAATAATAGGTAGGCTGTGGTAAATCTGTGATTTACCACAGCAAAATTATTATTAAATGTTAAAGAATATTCTTTCTCAAACAAAGCGCATGCACGCTCCCTCCCTAAATAGGGAGCGTGAAGCAAATCTAAGAAAAGCGGCTGTATGCAGGGCATACAAAAAGCCCCCTCCCTAGTTAGGGAGGGCTGGGGTGGGTGGACATCCCCTTGGGGCAAAAGTCTTGGATACATCAATAAAACAAAGCTCAAAATAAAAATACTCTTTAACTTCTTCTCAACACCTAAACTCCTGAACTTCTAAACTCCACTAAGTTACCTATTCACCACTCTCCTTATCCATTTCATTCTTTCATGATATAATTATCTTATGAGGATATTGGAGTTATCGCTTAGAAATTATAGAAACTGCAAAGATATTACATTGAATTTTGGGAATTTAAAAACTCTTATTATTGGGAAAAATGCGCAAGGAAAAACAAATATTCTTGAAAGCATTTATTTTTTATCCGGCCTAAAAAGTCCAAGAACTTCAACTATTTCAGACTTGATTCAATTCGGACAGGAAAAATTTGAAATAAATGCCCAAATAGAAAAAAATAATACTAACATAGAACTCGATTTTTCTTACAATACAGAAAAAAAACGAGAGGTTAAGATTAACAAGGTTAAATCAGGAGTAAAGGATTTTCGGCAGGTTATAAAAACAGTTCTATTTTCGACAAAGGATTTGCTCCTCCTGCGTGGAACTCCCCAAGATAGAAGAGATTGGCTTGATAGAGCAATTTCTCAAATATATCCTGCGTATGACGAGAGGCTTTCTAAATATGATAAAATTCGGATTCAGAAAAACAATCTGCTTAAGAATGAGGTTATAGATGAAACTCTCTATGATATTTATAATGAACAGCTTGTTATATGCGGCGCAAATATAATTTTTCTGAGAAAGAAATTCTTAAAAGAAATAGAAAAAATCGCATACGTAAAACATAGAATAATAAGCGAAACAGAGAGTTTTAGTTTGAATTACACCTGCCCTGAAGATGAAATAGAAGCAATAAGTAATTACTTAAAACGAGAACTTGGCGAAAGAAAAAGAGAAGAATTTGCCCGTCGCCAATCGTGTGTCGGACCGCATAGAGATGATATTGAGTTTAAAATCAACGGGATTGATGCTTCAAAATTTGCTTCTCAAGGCCAGCAAAGAACTCTTGTTCTTGCGCTAAAGCTTTCAGAATTAGAGATTATAAAAGAAAAAACAGGATTTTCTCCAATCCTCTTGCTGGATGATGTTTTGGCAGAGTTGGATGAGGTAAGACAGAATTATCTTTTAAAATCCATAGGCAATGATACTCAGACAATAATAACCTCGGTTGATACATTATTATTTGAAGAAGAATTCTTGAAAGATGTTAAAATATATAATATAGAAAATGGCAGAATTAAAATATTAGAAGGAGCAAGTGCATGATATTAGTAACTGGAGGAGCAGGCTATGTAGGAAGCCATCTTGTTATGGCTTTATTAGAACGAGGAAAGGATGTAATTGTTTTTGATAGTTTAGAGCTTGGGCATATAGAAATTATCGAAAGATTAAAAAAATACGGGAATCTAAAATTTGTACAAGGAAATTTGATGAATCTTGATGATATTCGTGGAGTTTTTCTTGTTAATAAGAATATAGAAGCTGTAGTACATTTTGCAGCTTATTCTCAGGTTGCAGAAAGTGTTAAGAATCCGCAAAAATATTATTATAATAACGTATATGGAACTTTAAACCTTTTGAATGCGATGATGGAATTTGGTGTTAATAAAATTGTATTTTCTTCAACAGCTGCAACATATGGAGAACCCGAGTATACTCCAATAGATGAAAACCACCCTCAAAAACCAATAAATCCATATGGTAATTCAAAATTAATGGTTGAAAAGATTATGGATGATTATGATAAGGCTTACGGGCTTAAATCTGTAAGACTAAGATATTTTAACGTAGCCGGAGCTGATTCAGAAGCCCGCATCGGTGAGTGGCACAATCCTGAAACTCATCTTATCCCAAATGTTCTTAAAGCGACTGCTGACAAGAAATTCAAAATGTTTGGAACTGATTATAATACAAAAGACGGAACTTGCGTTAGAGATTATATAAATGTCGAAGATTTAGCAAAAGCGCATATTTTAGCGCTAGATTATCTTAACAATGGCGGGGATACAAATTATATTAATCTTGGAACAAATGATGGTAATACTGTTAAAGAGGTTTTTACTGCTTGTGAAGAAATAAAAGGTGTTGAAATCCCGCTGGAGGTTTGCCCTAGAAGAGGGGGGGATCCGGCTTCACTTGTTGCTGATAACAAAAAAGCTCGTGAAGTTTTGGGCTGGATACCTCAGCACGATTTAGATGATTGTATAAAATCTGCATATGAATGGGAAAAAGTTCTTGGGCAAATAATGCATTAATACAGGCGAATCACCGCTACCTTTGTTACAAAATTTAACAAAAATAATTGAGAAATTTGCGTATCAGATTTTTTATTTGTATAATAAGTGTATTAAGTACAATAGAAAAGGGAATATAAATGGCGCTAAATTTTCAAGACTTAATACTTAACCTGTCACGTTTCTGGTCGGATTACGGATGTATTATCCAACAGCCTTATGATATTGAAAAAGGGGCTTCAACAATGAATCCGGCTACTTTTTTAAGAGCTTTGGGACCTGAACCTTGGTCTACTGCTATGGTTGAACCTTGCAGACGCCCGACGGATGCAAGATATGGCGAGAACCCGAATAGATTAGGGCATTATTTCCAGTATCAGGTTATTTTAAAACCCTCTCCTGATAATGCGCAGGAATTATATTTGAAGAGTCTTGAAGCTATGGGGATTGATTTATCCAAGCATGATGTAAGATTTGTTGAGGATAACTGGGAATCTCCGACTCTCGGCGCAGCCGGTGTAGGCTGGGAAGTCTGGCTTGACGGGATGGAAATTACCCAGTTTACGTATTTCCAACAAGTCGGCGGACTTGAGGTTAAGCCGGTTGCTCTTGAAATCACTTACGGGTTAGAGAGAA
>CALUSJ010000032.1 GCA_944323405.1 Candidatus Gastranaerophilales bacterium | reverse complement strand
TAATTCTGGCTGCAACTGCATTGATAAAGTTCTGGTTAAGGAGTTTAAGCTCCTCTAAATAATCTTTAGCAATTCCTTTATCCTCAATCATTGCCATAACAATATGTTCCGGCTGTACTTCAGAATTTTTGTAATAATCCTTCTTTGCGTTCGCCGCAAAAATAATTTCCTGTGAATAGTTCGTAAATTTTTCAAAATCAATCATATCTTTAACTCCGTCGGGGAATACTACGTTCTATTATATTTACCCCTAATCTTATTTTAATGATAATTTTGAAAAATCAAGAAAAATTAACGTTTATTTAATTATTTAAAAACTGTACAAATACTCACGCCCAAAATATAATGCATAACTATTTCCCGAAATTTGCTAGAAAAATGTTAAAATTTGTTTACAATTTATCAATTTTTTAAGATTCAAAGACTTTTTATATATAAAGGATATTAAAAATTTATGAGCGCACATAATTTTTGGCACAATTTTAAACATGGTTTTATGCACGGAATGTTCGGTAACAATCCGTATTTCTGCTGCTGGGGAGGTTTTAGACCGTTTTTTGGTGGTCCTTTTATGTTCGGTGCGGGTTGTTTTAGCCCATTTGGCTGGAATAGCAGCTTATTCCTAACCCCAAATGTTATGACAAACAATTTCTACCAGCTCATGCCAAACTTACAAATGCCGAGTTCCAACATTAATATTGATTTTAACTCTCTATTCTCATCCGAAAATGTATGGGATAAGCTTAATAAACAAAGAGAAGAGCACCAAAATATGTTCGATAAGTTTGAAAAAACATCATCGTCCCAGACAAAACCTGCTTCCGAAACAAACAATGAAGTGGAAAAAGATGATAAAAAAGAACAAACTGTAGTTAAGCAAACAAACCAGAGAGTTAATACAGTAAAAAATGATGACACTTCGTTTAATAAAATGCTTGACTTCGTATTGCAATCAGAGGGCGGGTATGTTGCAAATGATTGCGGAGAAGCCGGAAACAGAGGTGTAAGACAGTCCACGTACGATTCTTATCGCAAAGGTAAAGGGTTGCAGCCTAGAGATGTTAAGGAGCTTACTCTAGACGAGACGAGAGAAATTTATTACGAAACGTACTACAAAAAAAGCGGTGCAGACAAAATAGAAGATACTATTTTAGCGTTTCAAGTGTTTGATACAGCTGTTAATATGGGAGTAGGAGCTGCTAAAGAACTTCTGAACCAGAGCGGAAATGATGCGGATAAGTTTAGAGAATTAAGGCTTAAGCGCTATAAAAATATCGCTGCTAAAAACCCTTCCAAAAGAAAATATCTTGAAGGCTGGATAAATCGAGTAAATAATCTAGATGAATATGTCGATAAAAATCTAAAAGTGCTTGCATAAAAAAAAGCCGTTTCTTATGAGAACGGCTACCAGACTTGGGGAGGAGGTATGAAAAACCTCTAAAGTTTTTCATACTAGTTATATCGGCAATATTTTTATTTTCTTTAGCAATATATGACAAAATTCCTCCATTTAATGGAGAACATAAAAATGATGATTTGTTTTATGAACTTATTTTAAGCTGGCTCTCGACAATTAATATTTATCTGGTATCATAATTACTATACTAGCCCAATAATAGTTAAAGGAGAAAAAGATATGCAAGTTATATTGAAAAAAGAAGTACAAAATATTGGCGATGCAGGTGATCTTGTTACAGTAAAAGACGGCTATGCTAGAAATTTTCTTATTCCTAGAAATTATGCTGAAATAGCAACAGAAGGCGCTCTTAAAAACAGAGAGCAAAATATGGCAAGAATTAAAGCTAAACAAGAAAAATTACACCAAGAAGCTCTAGCAAAAGCAGAACAAATTGAAAAACTTGGTTCTATCGAACTTTCAGCAAAAGCTGGCGAAAGCGGCAAGTTATTCGGAACAATTACTACTAAAAGACTCTGCGAAGAAATTAAAGAAAGAGCCGGTATTGAAATTGATAGAAAAACCGTTTCACTTAATGCTCCAATTAACAAGATTGGAGAATTCACAATGCTTATTAAATTGACTACGAAAGTTAAATCCGAATTAAAAGTTATTGTTACAGCATCAGAAGTTGTTAAAGAAACTCTAGAAGAAACTGAAGAAGCTGAAGCATAGTCGGATATATAATAAAAAACGTGCCGGCTTCTTTAAATTCGGCACGTTTTTTATATACCGAAGAGAGATATTTTTATGGCAAAAATCTTTTTTAAATGTCTGCCAAATGGCGAGTTACCATATACTGATGTTAGTTTAACTACAAAAATGATGGTTAAACTATTTGAAAATGTCCCATATCTAGCAATGCTGCCAAATGCCTCTGAGAAAGAAACACTTGCGTATAGAACTCTCGAAAATATACCGGGAGTAGAATTTATTGATAAAAAAGTCTATTTTAAAAATGATACAGATATCTTTAAACAGGAATTAAGACATTTGGACAGGGTTTTTAATAATCCTACAGATGAAAATCTCGAGCCTTATAAAATAAATTCGTTTTTTTTACCTAAATACTTGCAAATTATCAAAAGATTAAAGCCTAAAGAAACAGTTATTAACTTATTAGGACCGTTTTCTATCGCAGAAATGCTTACAAGCAAAGACTCTTTACATCTTTTATCAGACAAGTATTACCGCAAACTTGTTATACAAGCTGTATGCATAAAAGCAATGTGGATTATTAACAAAATAAAAGATTTATCTCCTGAAACTCAACCAATAATAATCCTAGAAGAGCCGCTATTAGGGCATTATGGCAATATAAAGCGTGAAAATGAGGATATTACAAGAGAAATTGTAATCAACTTATTTGCAAAAGTAATTCAAAAAATAAGAAGCTTCCAAGGAATTGCAGGAATACAGTGTTTCGAAAAATGCGACTGGCAAATTCCCATAGAAGCAGGTGCCGACATTATATCGTTTGATGCATATAATAACCCCAATAACCTAAATATTATTGCAGACAAAATCAATAATTTCTTAATCTGCGGCGGCAGAATCAATTGGGCAATAGTTCCTGTAAAAAATGAAACTTTAGTCAAATCTCTAACAATTGATGCAATATATAACAGATTTATTAAAACAATAGACGGACTAATTATTGCGGGAGCAAGTGAGAGACTTGCCTATAACCGTTCCTCCGTCTCTATTCAAGGAAACATTGATAAACTACCTGTAATATTTGCTGAAAAAGCTTTAATTCTCTCTACGCAGCTCTCACGCAGAATTCCTTTTAAGAATTAATGTAACAATTTCTTTACATTATACCCAGATTTAGCAATTATTGATTTTGATATGTTTTATAGAGAATATAAAGTTGTGAAACATGTAGAAAGCAGGTATGTGTATGGAACCAATTAACAATGTAGGAACTATGGATTACTCAATGGCTATGTCTCAAGACAACCAACCACAAGTTCAAAACGGGTACGATAATTATTCTTCTATGCCAATGGTTTATGATCCGGCAATGGAAGAAAAATCTAACGCAGCTTCAAGTAAGACAGGGCTTGTTGCACTCGCAACACTGGCTTTGGCAGGTATTGCACTCTATGGAGGCTATAAATGGGGACAAAGCAAAGCTGCAAAAGATGGCGTAAAAGAAGGAGCTAAAGAACTTGCTGATGATGCAAAGAAAGCTTTTGAAGACCAAATTGCAAAATTAAAAAAAGAAAAAGAAGAATTACAACAATGTAATACCCAATTACAAAAATGTAACGATGAAGCAGCTAAAATAGCAGAACAGAAGCCGAACTTCTTTAATCCTGGATTAGAAAGACGCTGTAAAAGAATTCAAAAAGCTTTAAAACCTGATGGTGATGATACTAAAAAAGTTGAAAAAGTAGTCGAACAAACGGCAGATGAAGTAAAAGATAAGGCCGATGATGTAGCAAAAAAAGTCGAAGAAGCTGCTACTAAAGAAGAATAAATAAAAGGTGACTCTTTAGTCACCTTTTTTCATCTATAAAAGAATAGTTGATTTACTGACTATTATATGATACGTTAGAAAAGCATGAGTAATTTTGAAACAGAAATTCACACAAAAAAAAATTGTAAATTTTCATATAATTCAAAACTTGAAAATATAGAAGAAAATGATAGAAATTGGATGTATGATTTTAGGGTTTTGAAAAAATTTGTTGCAAAGAAATTCTGTAAACTATTTACTTTAAAAAAGAAACGGAATTTTAAGCAAATTTTATTTATAACCCTTGATACTCCGCCAATCGACTATATTTTGGCATTTCAAAAGCAATATCCTGATAAAAGCTTTAAAGTTCTGATGCCGATTAATCATACAGAGGGTTTGAAATACACAAACATCTGTTTTGAATTTTTTCTACAAAATCGCATTCAAACAGTATACTTATACAAATATCCGAAAACAAGAGATAATATTGAGATATTCGGGCTATATTCTAATGCATATTCGAATCAGGATAGAATGCATCTACAATATCTGGCACCTTTTATTAAAGCTGCCAGAATGTGCGCAAAAGAATTTCAGCCAGATATTATTCACGCTGACAACATACCATTTTTTATGGGAGAAGAGTTTGAAACAAAGAAATTATGTACTTCAAAAGTTGTTCTTGTTATCAAAGATTTTTCGATTTTTGAAAAAAATAAAACCGAAGCTTTTTGGACTGCAATTAATATTGTAGATCAAAACGGTATGAAAAAAATTTGCCAAGACAAAATTATAAAAAAATGTATTGCCTCTCTTTTTAAGCTTCATAATACAAAAAAGTTTTATCAAATGCGGGAATGTTTGGAATTTATTTACCTGAATTACCCCAAATTTAGAAGATATATAGACAAATGCGAAGATATTGAAGAAAATATATTATTTAACAGAATGAATGCACGGATTCTCCAATTATTTCCACATTTTACTTGTGAAGATGACATTTTTTATAATTCTATGTATAATTCCTTAAAAAAAACTAACTTCTGGGCTGTTATATCCAAAACTTATTACAACAACCTTTTGGAAGATCCATCACTTTCAGGGAAGATTTACAAAAAAATTTTGAAGACTAAAAGCAAGAGTTCTTTTGTTTCGTATGGCTATACACCTAAAAACAAACGCATATATCAAGCTTTTAATACAGAAACTTTTAGAGAGCAAAGACATAAAAATAAAACTTATATCTTAAAAGAGTTTTCAAAAGAAAGGATTCAAACTAAGTTTTTAGATATAAACCTTTTTACAAACGAAGATTTTGCTGTACACGGATATTTAGACTCTTTTTATGAAGCGCCGTTAATCTTTATACAAGGAGAACCTAATGAAATATATACCCAAGGCCTTGATATCATTTTTAACACTATTTTTAAATTATTTGAATTAAATAAAAACATTCAAGTTATAATCAACATTCCAAATGGCCTAAATAATAATTACATAAAAACAAGAATTAGTTTTTTAGAAAAAAATTATTCTTATAATGGAAGATGGCTCTTTATAGATGGAGAGCTTAACAAAGAACAATTTTTTGCCTCATCAGATATGACCTTTTTGCCGGCAAGAAATAATCCAACATCAAACGAGCATTATATCGCAATGAAATACGGCTGTATACCAATTACATCCAGAGTTGGAATTTATAATGATACAATTTCAGATATTTTTGATGACATTACATATGGCTGCGGTTTTAAAACAAAAACAGCTTTGAATACTGAAGATGATGCTAATGAGATATATTTAAAAACCGTTTTTAAAGCTTTAAATTTATACACTCAAAACCCTTCGAGCTGGAATTTGCTAATTAAAAATGCCATAAATTATGATTCAGACTGGCGTTTCGATACAATAGAAAAATATAATAATATTTACGAAACAATAAGCTAAAATTTACTTATTTTATATTTGGGAAAGCATAAATAATCCCGTCATTGCTCCTCCAGCGCAAATAGCCCATTTTAGGAGTCTGATCAATATCAACGACCGAAACCAGAGCCCAGTTGCCTCGAATTGCGGTTAATCTAATTTGTTTAACAAAACGAAGCTTGCCTACATTTTGAGACAAATCTTCGCTCTTTGCGTGCAGTACTTCAATCTCATCCGGCGTGTCTTTTAAAAGCCTTAGACCGTATTTACGCCCGTACATATTATAAAAACTCAACCAGGGTAAGAATTGAAACCTGTCCTCTGTTTTTACCCAGCCTTTTGCGCCTGTTTGTTTGTTATAAATAACCTCAACCCAGCCTTCGTCTCCAATATCTGAAACATACAAAAATCCGAGTTTTTTGTCGTTTAATAATACCCCAAAAACACTGTCCGGCATGGTTTCCGGCTTATAAGAAAAATCAAATTTTTTTATAACTTCCGAATTAGCTTCGGGATGAGAAAAAATAGTAATCCCTTCTCCTGTCTGATACATTCCTATCGTTTCTTTAGGAATAGAGTCCATATAATAAGGCATCACATCGGCAAAAGCCGGAAGCATACAAAGCATTGATATTATTAAAATAACTTTTTTCATAAAACCCTCGCTAATAGTATATTACCATTATGGATTGAATTCTACAATATATGTTAATATTTAAAATAGCGAGGGTAATGTCTCGCTATTTTTATTCTTTTAATACATTCTTTTTATCGTCTTCCTGTGCACCTGATACTGCTCCCACAGCACCTACGATACTGCCCAATGTTGCAGCTCCAGCTAAAAGACCCATTGCAGGCAGTGTAAGAAGTCCTACTGCAGCACCAGCCAAAAACCCAACTCCACCAAGACGTAAGGCATTTTTAATCCCCTTAAAAGCCACGGTATCATTTTGCGGACTCTCAAGCGGAGTAGCCGCTCTTTCATTACAGCTTCTTTTCTGGTATAAACTTTGTCTTGAATAAACGGTGTTGATTGCGTTAATTTTCATAATAAACTCCTTTCATTATTCTCTGAATGCTAATTCAGGAATTGCTTTCTTTAAAGTTGAGCGCAGATTTGCCATTTGTGTTTCAATTGCTTCATCCGTCATTGTAGCGTTTGCATCCTGCAAGCTAATTCTGAAAGCAACTGATTTAAATCCTTCCTGAACATGTTCGCCTTGAT
>CALUSJ010000031.1 GCA_944323405.1 Candidatus Gastranaerophilales bacterium | reverse complement strand
TGAGAAGAAGTTAAAGAATATTCTTATTTTGAACCTTGTTTGCTATTAACTTATTAACTTATTCACTTATTTACCCCTTCACTCTTCACCCCTCACCCTTCACGCTTCACCTATTCACTATTCACTATTCACTAGTCACCTCAACTCTAATATTTTTGTATTTTAGATCAAAATGTAATAGTTAATACTCAGCTGAGTTGCTTCGTCGTAATCGTCCTCGCAATGACACTACTTTGTTTGCCTATTCACTATTCACTATTCACTAGTCACTAGTCACTAGTCACTAGTCACCTAAACTCTAATATTTTTGTATTTTAGATCAAAATGTAATAGTTAATAATCAGCTGGATTGCTTCGTCCTAATCGTCCTCGCAATGACAGGAAATTCGATTTGTCGGTTTGGCAAACTTGCCAAAAGACACTAATAACATTTGTTGTCAGGCAATGCCTGACCTACAGCCTATAACATGAGAATAGCTCTTGAGCTGGAGTACAAATAATTTATTTTATGCAAACTTAACTTCAATATCAGCACCCAAACCTCTTAAAATTTTCATTGTTGTGTCAAAGCTGGGCTGTACTTTGCCTTTTAAAATATTACATAAATTTGAACGGTTAAGGTCAATCTCTTGTGCAAATTTGCTTACAGAACCTCTTGCTTTTATCACACGTTCAAGAGATTTAAAAAACAATGTATAGTCACTATCTTGTGCATATTCTTGTATGCTTAGTCTTAAGTAGTCCTTTTGATACTCTGTATCTTTAAGAACTTCCTGCATGTGTTGTTCGTGAGTTATACTTCTTTTTAAAACATCGGATTTAATTTTCATATCAATTATTCCTTTATTTCTTTAATAATAGCTTTTGCCTTTGCAATATCTTTACTCTGCGATGATTTATCTCCTGCACACAGAATCAAAATGATTACATCCTGTGCTTCAGTAAAGTATATTCTGTATCCTGAACCTATTTTGAAACGAAGTTCAAAAAGGTCATGAGATATTTTCTTATAATCACCGTAATTACCTTCTTCAAGCCTGTCAATTCTGCGGTCAATCTGTTGTCTTACAGATTTATCCAGTTTTTTGTACCAGTCTTGATAAGGGCATTTCCTGTCTGCGGTTGTGTAATAAATGACTTGTTTCATAATTCTTCTTAATTATATTGTATGCTATAACATACAACAAGTCAATACTATCATATTTAATAAATACTTATTGCATTTACAAATCTTAATAATTTAGGCAAATTTTAAAAGAAAAAAGACTTTATATAGATATCAGGAGAATTTAAGGAGATTTTATGAGATTGAAAGTCATAGCGAGTACGGGGAAATGGATAAATGGCAAATGGGTTAAAGAAACAACCAAAGCTTTTGAAGAGGGTAAAGTATATACTAAAATGAAATTAACTACACCTTGTACGAAATTATCCACAACAAGCCCTGTAATAAAAAAGCCTACCCATACAAGATTGCCTGAAGGTATGTTGCCGGAGGAGTTATCTTCTAAAGATATTAGTAAATTAATTACTGCTAGATACAATGCAATGAGACACCGTGGTAATTATAAATCTAGAATAATATCAACAGATTTAGCAAGGGAATTAAAAGTAAAAAGTAATACACCTGGTTTAGGGATAAAAGTGGAAGAAACCGGCACAATGTGGACATATAGAAAACCTAATACTATAACAGATAATATACTTGATTTTAAGATTTTACCTAAGGAAAGAATATCTATGAGTGTCAATGCGCACCCGGATATTATAAATGTATTGGATGGTTTTATGGCAAGAGGAGAAATTATAGTTAATGGAAAGGTTATTAAAACGATAAAACCTCCTAAAGCATATTATAAAATTACAGCAGAACCTTTAGAAGGTTTTGTTACACAATCAGACCCTATAACAATGTATTTTAGAGAACCTGTAATGAAAGAACAATTAGAAGCACTTAAGATGATAACCGAACCGTTTAAAGGTTTAGAAAATGTTTCAAAAGCTGATAAGCTTTTCCATAGCGGCAAGATTGAAGGTGCAAGTTGGTTATCACTTGCAAGAGAAAATACACCAGATGATTTATATAAATCATTTAAGCGTGCTCTAAGCATAAATCCAATATTAGCACAAGGGGTTTACAATCTAAGAGAAACAAAAATTCCACACATAAATTTGAAAATATATGATACATACGATAAGTCAGTTGACCCAATGATTAAGCAGATGGAAAATTATCGCTATAGAATAAGCGCAGGTCAACAATATGCGATTGACAGTTTTATAGATGATTATGTTAAAGCACTTGGCAAATCCGACTTAGATAGAATGATGTAGATAGTAGGATGTTATAAATCTGTGATTTACAACATCTTACCTGCCTTAATATATTCATTATAATTCCATCAAACATTATGGAATTGCCTCCAAGTATTAGCCGTTTTTGTCAGGCATTCAGTGTGATGTCATTGCGAGGACGATTAGTCCTCGCAATGACAGGAAGTCAGGGAATGCTTGAGCTACAGTCTTAGCAGGGTTTAGGAGTTGAGGGGTTTAGGAGTTTAGAAGAAGTTAAAGAATATTCTTATTTTGAACCTTGTTTGCTTATTAATTTATTTACTTATTCACTAGTCACTATTCACTAGTCCCCTAAACTCTAATATTTTTGTATTTTAGATTAAAATATAATAGTTAATAATCAGCTGGATTGCTTCGTCCTAATCGTCCTCGCAATGACACCACTTTGTTTGCCTATTCACCTATTCACTATTCACTATTCACTAGTCACTAGTCACCCTCTAAACCCCAAAAAGCTCCCTTCACCCTTCACGCTTCACGCTTCACCTATTCACTATTCACTAGTCACCCTCTAAACCCCAAAATGCTCCCTTCACGCTTCACGCTTCACGCTTCACCCTTCACCTATTCACTAGTCACTAGTCCCCTAAACTCTAATATTTTTGTATTTTAGATAAAAATGTAATAGTTAATAATCGGCTGGATTGCTTCGTCCTAATCGTCCTCGCAATGACACCACTTTGTTTG
>CALUSJ010000030.1 GCA_944323405.1 Candidatus Gastranaerophilales bacterium | reverse complement strand
GACAATACCTTGTAGATAACAAGTTTTTAAAAGGTGTTGTCTCTATGCCAAGCAATATCTTTGCTAATACCGGAACTAACGTAAGTGTCGTATTCATTGATAAAGCAGGAGTAAACAATCCTATATTTATTGATGCAAGTAAGCTTGGCGATGAAGTTAAGGACGGCAAGAATAAGAAAACCGTTCTTAAAAATGCCGATATTGAAAAGATTGTATCAACTTTCCATGATGCTAAAGCTGTTGATGAATTCTCGGTATTACCATCACTTGATGATATAAAGTCAAAAAACTACAGTTTTTCAGCAGGCAAATATTTTGAAGTGAAAATTGAATATATTGATATTACAGAAGAAGAGTTCAATCAAAAAATTAAAGAATACACAGAAACTTTAGATACTCTCTTTGCAGAAGGAAAAGAGTTAGAGCTAAGCATCAAGACTGCCTTGAGGAGCTTGAAGTATGAATAATATTTTAAACTTAGGAAAAGATTTATACATAAAAGGAAGAATAGGTTGGAAAGGACTTAAGAAAGAAGAATATCTTGATTCTGGAAATTATAAAATTATTAATGCAACTGCGTTAGAGGATGGCTATATCGATTGGTCTAACTGCGGATACATCTCTAAAGAGCGTTATGAAGAATCTCCTGAAATTATGCTTCAAGAGAATGATCTTCTGATCTCAAAAGATGGCACTTTAGGTAAAATAGGCTATGTTAAAAATATGAAAACACCTTGTAGTGTTGCTTCTGGAATTTTTGTAATAAGAAACACTGCTAAAGAAAAAGTAAATTTCGATTATTTATATTATTTGCTAACAAGCCATATATTTAAGGATTTTATCAATAGAAACAAGGCTGCAGGTAGTACCATTAATCATCTATATCAAAGAGATTTAGAACAATTTGAAATAAATTTGCCTTCTATAAAAAGTCAGGAACAAATAGCATTTGTACTAAATAGTATTGACTCAAAAATACAAAATAATAAAAAGCAGATAGAAATTCTTGAAAGCCTTGCTAAGACCATTTATGACTACTGGTTTGTGCAGTTTGATTTTCCGAATGAAGAAGGTAGACCATATAAATCTTCAGGAGGAAAGATGGTTTGGAATGAGGAGTTGAAAAGAGAAATTCCTGAAGGGTGGAACGTAGGACTTTTTGATGAATATTGCAAAATTTTTACTGGAAAAAAAGATGTAAAACAATCATTAGGTTCTGGAAAATATAAATTCTATTCATGTGCTCCTGATCATAAATATTCAAATGATAAGCTATATGAAGGGAAAGCAATTCTTATTTCTGGCAATGGCTCATATACAGGGAGAACAATATTTGTTGAAGAGGCATTTGATTTATATCAAAGAACTTATGCTTGCGTAGATAAAACAGAGAATTCAATTATCGAATATCTCTATCTCACAATTTTAAAATTTTTTGTTCCTATTATTCAAGGTGGAACCCATGGTTCCGCTATCCCTTATATTGTTTATAACGATATTGCAAAAATACGATTTGCCATGAATAAAGACGTTATAGAAAAATTCCAAAACAAAGCTGTTAAAATTTTAAAAAAAATAAATAATAAGAAAAAAGAAAATCTCGAATTAAATAGCCTCCGTTTATTTTTACTTCCATTTTTAATGAATGGACAAGTAAAGGTTTGAGTTTAAATTTAAAAGGTTATTATTGTCAGATTCCATATGACAATACGCTAAGTAACTTTTTAAGTTTAGAGTTGTTATAGCTCATATTTATGTTGTTATTTGTGAACCTGCTAATGAAGAGCTATTCTGGCATCATACTTGATATATTTACGATAGCATATGCTTATTTTCCTTAAGTGAATGCTAGTCTTAATAAAAGGACAGCAAGGTAATAATTGCCGATCATGCTGTGTCATAATGACAAAACTCAGTGGAATCAAAGCTACGCTGTGGAAAGACGGTATGTACTACACCGAGGTAACCGGTAAAAAACATGAGCTGTCGGAAGCTCCGGATATTCCTTTGCCTGATGCCGTAGTATTTACTAAGGACGAGCTTGAAAACATGAAGGAAGATGACGCTGCCGAGGAAGAATAAACATTTATCGCTAATAATGTTGAAGAGCCGGCGGCATCTCATCACTATTGAACGGTAATAGATTGTTTTATAAATAATAATTACTGATTCAGAATTTATAGGACTGAAGGTTTGACTTATTTGCCTTGCTTTTTACCTTTAGTGCTTGACAAGAGAATCCATTCCATATAGGGATAATATATCTATGAATCTTATCCAATTTTGTTTTTTTATTGTTAAAACTTTCAGTGCTTTCTCTATTAAAGAGTATACATAAAAATCTAAAACTTCACCTTTTGTAATATCTACGTCCAAAATAAAGGCATTCTCCTTGAATGTAACAGAGTATTTTTAAAAATTTACAAAGGCAAAACATCCCGTTTACATAGTTCTTTTATATTGATTTTAACGTAAATTATTGAGGATCTCGTTATGTTAAAATCTGCAGCAGTAATAATCTTTTTAGGACTTTCCGCAGTTACTATGGCAAATGCAAAAACAATAGTCGCTCATCGCGGGGCAAGTGCTTATTTGCCGGAGCACACTCTGGAAGCTAAGGCTCTTGCTTATGCAATGGGGGTTGATTATTTGGAGCAGGATCTTGCTATGACCAAAGATGATCATTTGGTTGTAGTTCACGATCATTTTCTTGACAGAGTAAGTGATGTTGCAGCCAAGTTCCCTGACAGAGCCCGTAAAGACGGACGTTATTATGTAATTGATTTTACTTTAGCTGAGATTAAAAGCCTCAATTTTACCGAAGGGTTTGAAATCAAAGACGGCAAAATGGTTGCAGGATATAAAGGAC
>CALUSJ010000029.1 GCA_944323405.1 Candidatus Gastranaerophilales bacterium | reverse complement strand
TGACACATTGATGACACTTGGAGGTTAGTTTTATGGTAGATAGAATTTCAACAAGCGGAAGATATGACAGATTAATGTCAGATGTACAGCAGAGTTTGTACAACTACAACAAAATAACCCAGCAGCTTGCCTCTGGAAACAAACTTACAAGCATCACAGATGATCCAATTGCTGCGGTTAATATACTTAATACCAACCGACAATTAGGGCAGATAGATACTTTTTCTCAAAATGTTGAGCTCGCAATGTCTGAATTAAGCACGCTGGACGATTTAATGCAGCTTGCAACAGGATATCTATCTCAAGCCTGGGATAAAGCCGTTCAAGCTAATAACCAGACATATGGAGAGGATTCTCTTAAAGCACTAAAAGTCGAAATCGATGAAATAATCAAAACAATGGTTGATTTAGCTAATACGGAATATAACGATAATTATATCTTTGGCGGTGCTAATACCAAGATAATGCCTTATACACTTGACGAAAACGGAAATATTATTTATAACGGCACGCCTTATGAAAACCCTGATTATATAAGACAAACCGAAGTTGCAGACGGTGTATTTGAGATTATAAACACAACGGGTGATAAAGTTTTTGGCTACTACGAAGCTGTTCAAGAACAGACGGCGGATGGGAAAAATGTTTTTCTGGACGCTGACGGAAACAGGGTTATTGAAACAGTAGAGGCAGACGGCTCTAAAACGTACGCTCTTGAGGACGGAACAGCTTACGCAGGGAATGTTGATGACCTTGAGGTCTCTGTGGCTGAAGAAAAATATTCGGGAATTATGGGAACTTTAAAGCTCTTGAGCAACTCTATCCAGATGGTTCTTGATGGAGATACAGAAGCAGGGTATGAACAGATGAATGCAACTCTCGATATGTTTGAAAGCTCTATGAATACGATTACAACAGAGCAGACAAAATTCGGAGGGGTTTATAACAGGCTTGAGATGACAACTTCTACTCTAGAAACCAATAATACAAACTTAACCTCATACCTGTCTGAATTAAACGATATAGATATCGCAACCGCAGTAACCGAATGGATGCAGGCACAATACGCTTATCAGGCAAGCCTTCAGGTTACATCGGCCTCTATGGGAATGAGTCTTTTAAATTACTTATAAAAATTTCAAGTTCTTCACAGATGAGGAACTTGGATGCTGAATTAATCTACAATTTTAATATACTTACCATTTTTAAGGACATCTTTGTCCTTTTTTCTTTTTAGTAGACTTTTGTGTTTTTGGGAAGGGGGGCCAGCCAACAAACAAAAGTGACAAGGCTGGGTTTAGAAGTTTAGAAGAAGTTAAAAAATATTCTTATTTTGAATACTGTTTTATTAAAATATTCAAGAGAGCATAGCAGATATTTCATTTAAACAACAAAAAAGAGGCCTCCGCCTCTATTTTATCTGTCGATAGGGGGATTTGAACCCCCAAGGATCGCTCCACATGAACCTGAATCATGCGCGTCTACCAATTTCGCCATATCGACTTATTTAATTATTATACTATCAAAATCATGGCGAAATTGGTAGTATCTTCTATACGGCTCGTCTCACTTACGTTCGAACTCGCCTACCCTAAAATTATACTACAAAACTTACCTTTCCCCCAAAAAATTAATTGTAAATATATGTAACAATTCTTACTTTACCCCTAAAGTTTTTACAAAATTTGCCGATATAAAATCTTGTATAAATAAATGGAGGATTTTACATGGCAAATATTTCTGTAACTGCTGGTACTAGCCAGGAATTATACAACGTTCTACAGGAAAAGCTAAAAAACAAACAAACCAAAAATTCAGAATTAAATAACAAAGAAACCGAATTAACAAATAAAAACCAGGATATCGAAACAAAGAGCGAAGCTCAAAACTTAGCCGAACAAAAACTCTCAGAAACTTCTCAAATAGTATCTTCTCTAACACAAAATTACAATTCTATCTACCAACAGTGGAATATTGCAAATTCACAATTATCATCACTTGCTGCTAAATTAGCCGAATCTGAAAATGATGAAAACCTTCAAGCGCAATATGAAAGTGCTAAAGAAACGCTTAAAAAGATTGAAGATAACTTGAAAGACACCGATTCTAAACTCCAAGCGGCTAAAATTGAACAAGAAAATGCTCAAGATGAATTAGAAAAAGCTAACGCTGAGCTTAAACAGGCAGAATTAGAACAAAAAGAGCTTACAAATCAGCTTGAAACTCTTAAAAAAGAGTTAGATACACTTGAAGATGAAATTAAAGATACTCAAAGCGAATATAATATTGCTAAAGCAAAAGAAACACAAGAAACAGAAGCCGCACAAAATAGTTCCAGAATAACAGAAGAAGAAGCTTTACAAGAAGGCTACACAATTGTCAAAACCGCAGAAGACTTAAAATCTATCTCCCAAAACCCTTCAGGGAAATACATCTTAATGAATGACATAGACTTATCTGGAATAGACTGGGTTCCTCTATGCCAAGGCCTGAAAAAAGATGGCAGCGATATTTTTAGAGGTATCTTAGACGGTAATGGGTACTCAATAAAGAACCTTAATATCAAAGTTGATGAAGGTGCTGATACCGAAAATGTTGGTTTCTTTGGTAAAACTGAAGACGCAGCAATTACTAATATAAACTTTGAAAACGCACAAATCCAAACTCCCGAAACCTACACAAAAGGCTCAGTTGGTATTATTGCAGGAACAGCATCAGGAACTTCGTTTGAAAATATTACAGTTTCTGGAGATTTAACAGGCCACCAAAAAGTAGGCGGATTAGTCGGTACAATAAGCGATTACGGGGTGTTGTTAAATAACCAGGTGGCACTTCATAACAGCTCATTTAAGAATATTAACTCAAATGTAAATATTAACTCTTCTTACTACGCAGGCGCTCTTGCAGGTTATATAAACTCAACCTATTCAAATGACCTGGTTATTGAAAACTGCAATGCCTCAGGCAGCATTACCGTACAAGAAAAATGCGCCGGCGGCTTCATTGGAGAAAGCGGAGACACTATTATTACAATTAATAAATCTACCAGCAGCGTTAATCTCTCTTGCCCGAATACTGAAGATCCTAGAGTAGGAGGTTTTGTCGGATGTATTGACGGCTCTAAAATCGCAATGTGTAATTCTCAATACAATGGAAATATCGATGCACAAGGTGATTTTCAAGGCGAATACTACGGCTACTATAAGAATGATGCCCGTGTTGCCATATTTGAACTCTCTGCAGGACTGCCTGTAGATGACATTCTTAATATTGACGGTATCGAAGGACTTACTCCAGTTATTGATAAAGAAACCGGCGAAGCTCACTATGAAGCAGCTGTTAGCACTCTAAACGGACTCGACAAAATCGTTGCTCTTGTTCGTAACAATCCACAGCTAGCAGATATTCTGTCGTTCAATGTGCTTTTTGATTTCGAAGCAATGGACAAAGCTTATGATCAATCCAATTATTCACAATACGGAGTTGTTCAGCATCTCTATGAAGAAACTGATGCTGAGGGGAATACCGTTGTCGTAAACGATGTTTACATTGATAACGAAATAGATCTGGAAACAACTTTCCACGAAGAAAATTGCTGTAAAGCGGATGTTATAAAACATCCTCAATATCAAAAGACCATGGTAAGCGGCCTATGGAAAGATGACAGCGGGAATTATTACGTTGAAAGATTGGGTGAATTCATTAAAACAACGCTCGAATTCTTCTTTGAACATCAGCGTACATCTATTACCAAACGACTTGATACTGACGAAGTAAGATTTAGAGAACGTCTAACCGCAATGGTTTCTTTCTATCAAGCTCAAATGTATGCATCATTATACGAAAAATATGGATTCTCTGCTGATTATATACCTAATAAAATCGATGAACCTGAATATAATTACCTTAAACAACGCTTAGAAAACGGCGAAGAACTTTCTAAAGAAGAAGCTTTGGCATTAGAAATTTATGAACTGGATTACAAGATTATAGATCTTGTTGCAGAAACAACCCACAACGAAGGCTGCGGCATGGGCGGCAACGCAAGCTTCTTAGAAAGAACCGACGCAATTCCGCTAAAAGACGAAGATGGCAGAATCCGCTATACAACACTTGGCGGCCTTGAACTCCGCCAGCGTGTCGATGAAGAAGGCAATTTAATGTTCGACGACGAAGGAGAAGCTCTATATGAAACCCTAGACGGCAGAGAATACCTCGGCGTTGAAGAAGTTTACGTAAAACGAGCTTATCCAAAAACCGATGAAAACGGGAATATGCTGTATACAGACAGCGAAGGCAAATCCCTCGTTAAAACAGTAAACGAAGACGGTAATGATGTCTATACATACGAAGACGGCACTGTTTACGAAGGTGATACCGAAGAATTAACCCAAGAACTCGAAGAATACAACCTTGGAGAAGAATACAAATCTCTAGAAGGAGAAATGAAAGATTTACTCTCCGAAGTAAAAGGCGAAAACATTAAAACAGAACAAACAACTGTAACAACTGTAACAGCTGAAGAAGCTTTGAGCGAAACTGAAACAAATTTAAATGAAGATGATGATTTAATAAAAAAAGAAAAAGAAGAAGAAATTCTCTAATCTAAAGATTTAAAAAGCGGGCGGCTTTTAGCCGCCCGCTTTTTAATATATTTCTAATCTATCTTACTCTTTCAAAAATGTTTCATAGTTCCTTGCAAGCAGGTGAGTCCTAACCTGATTAATTAAATCCAGAGCAACACCGACCATGATGATTAGAGACGTAGCCCCAATCCCTTGAAGAGTTGTTATTCTCGTAATATAACTTGCAAAAGCCGGAACAAGAGCAATTATACCAAGTCCCATAGCACCTATGAAAGTTGTTTTACTCAAGATTTTGTCTAAAGCATCAGCCGTAGGACGTCCCGGTTTAATACCCGGAATTGATGAACCGTATTTTTTCAGGTTATCAGCAATTTCCTTTGGCTGCATATTAGGCATAATTGATGCGTAGAAGAATGTCAGCGCAACAATCATTACAAAATATATCGCATAATACGTAATCCCGCTCGGATTGAAGATTTTGTTTAATGTAAGAACCAAATCCTGAACCCATCCAGCCGGCAAATTAGCCTGCCCTACAAGACTCAATATCGTAGACGGGAAAAGTAATATTGCAACCGCAAAGATAATCGGCATAACCCCGCCCGGATTGAGCTTAAACGGAATAAACGTATTAACTCCGCCATATACTTTGTTCCCAACCTGTCTTTTAGGGTTAACTATTATAACCTTTCTTATTGCTTCCTGCATAATTACAATGAAAACCATTGTCGCAAAGAAGATTGCAAGTAACAAAATTAATCCCCACATTAAAGCGGAATCGTTTGATACCATCTGCGCCGTTCTTGATGAGTAAAGCGGAATACCTGATAAAATACCCACAAAGATTATCAAAGAACCGCCGTTTCCGATACCCTTTTCGGTAATCAATTCAGACATCCACATTACAAGAACAGAACCAGCTGTCAGGGTCAATACTGACAAAATATAAAACATTATATGGTTTACACCCGCAGTAATCGCATTTGTATGAGCCATAAAGCCCATAAAAATTATTCCCTGAAAAGCTGCAAGTACGACAGTAAAGATTCTTGTATATTGAGAAAGCTTTCTCCTGCCGGCTTCGCCATCCTCTTTTTGTAATTTTTCAAGCGCAGGAATAATTACTGCCATCAACTGCATTATAATTGATGAGGTAATATAAGGCCCAATACCTAGAGCAAAGATTGAAACCTTACCTAAAGCACCGCCTGAAAACAAATCCAAAAATCCGAGAATATTATTCTGGCTAGCAAGATTTGAAAAATATTCGTTGTTTACGCCGTATAACGGTAAATGAATCCCGAAACGGAATAGAACAAGCATTCCGAAAGTAAAAATAAGCTTTTCTTTCAGGCCTGAAGCATTCCACATCGACATCAAATCTGCTGTTGTCGGCATTCTCATACCGTTTGTATGTCCTGCTGTCATTATACTAATTCAACCTTTCCGCCTGCTGCTTCAATTTTTTCTTTTGCTGAAGGAGTTACATAATCAGCCTT
>CALUSJ010000028.1 GCA_944323405.1 Candidatus Gastranaerophilales bacterium | reverse complement strand
AAAACGCTTATACCACCAGAAATATCAAAAAGGCTTAACGAAATTAACAGAAAAATTGTAGATTGTGTTAAAGGAAAAGGAACAGAAGAGAAATTCAATGCACTTATCGATGAAAAAATGAAGCTTGTCAAAATACTGGAAGAAGCACAATTAACAGAAACCGTATGTAAACAGACTCATGATTTTTGGCTTAAGTATGCAAAAAAATATAATTTAGAATATACTACAAATTTTTCTAATTTATA
The DNA here is from genome assembly GCA_944323405.1 of Candidatus Gastranaerophilales bacterium. Lineage (GTDB taxonomy): Bacteria > Cyanobacteriota > Vampirovibrionia > Gastranaerophilales > Gastranaerophilaceae > CAG-196. The sequence goes on along the minus strand of CALUSJ010000028.1, from coordinate 7,283 downwards.
ACATAATACCTACCACCAAGCAAGCAAGATATTTCTCTTGTTTGAAACAAAGGTTTTATTGTCTGGCAGTTCGTTTCAACCCACAAAACCAAAGCTCCGTAGGGTGGCAAAGCCTCTTCAAATATGGTATTCCCGACTGTTTTGTTTTTTTTGCGTGCCCACCAAAAACCTAAATAAAAAAAAATAATTGGTGGGCACGCCATGCAAAATTAAAAGCAATCATTTATAATTTAATGCAGCTTTGCCCACCCTACCTTACTCCATTACCATCTCTTTTAATGTAATACGGCATTTTTTTAGAAAACTTTAGTATAACATATAAAATTGTTACAATTCTTAATGCTTTTTATCTATTGTTTGAGAGCCTATATATTTACCTCGGTAATACAAAGCCTCAGGTCTATTTAATTCCCTTGATATTGTACTCGTGCTTCTGCCTAATTTCTTTGCTATTTTTCTGATTGATAACCCTTCCCCTTGAATGTATTTAAATACTGAATCTAAGTCCAAACAGCAGTGCTATACCATTTCGGCCCCCATTCCTTATCATACCTTCCAAAAAACCTGTGATACGTTCTCCCCAGCGTTTTTGAACACCTATACCATATTCGACAAAAGGTTTGACAGACAAACTCGGGATATATACATCATTCGCCTGAAACTTAGAATTATCTATCAAATTCCAGACCATAGAAACTGATACATATGGCTGTAAATAATCTTTAAAATTCCCAATAATTTTTATTTGCGGCTCTATATGGATTGCATGCAAAGGTTCTGAACTTATTGCCACATTATAGTCAGATGTATAATTAAATGTATTAATAAAATTATATGACATTAAAAAACTTGGCTGGAAAATAAGTTTTCTATCCAGTAATTCCAAATTATACCCTGTTTTTTCAGCAATTCCTGTATTAAACATCACAAAATCCTGATCGCCAAATTTTGTTGACGCTTCAGCCACATTAGCCCCGGCATTTGCCGTCCATAAAGTAAAAAATTTATCTTTATAAAAAGCTATATCAAGCCCTGCCAAACCGCCGTTATTATAAATACCATTACCCTCAAATGTTTGATGAGAGCCATTATATGCGAGATATGCGCCATAAAGAGAATACCACCCCCGCCTCAAAGCCACCAATTCACTTTCTCCTCCTATAATTGAGCCGTAACTAACATTTGAGACATCACATCCGCCTTTTAATTGAACATTTTCAAAAAGAGCATAAGGCTTAATCCAAACTCCCCGATTTTCTTCTGGCATCAATATTGGCGAAAACGAATACTGTCCAAAACGACTTGCATTCCTATTTTTAAGCCCAATACTTGCGATTTTATCAGGAGGAGAAATCATTACCATATCAAGATTTGAAAAAATTCTTTTGTATGTATCTATTTGAGTTAAATATCCCGCTATTTGCGCAGAAACTGCCGGTACGAAAACAGAAGAATTAAAGCCATCCCTTCTAAAAATAATATTACCATCTGAAGAATTATAACTTGAAGAATAGTTATAAATAGGGGTTTCAATTTGTTGGGTATTATATTTCACATAATCTCTCAGTACTGAATCCGCAAATGGAACTGAAATATAAGCTGATTTTGGAACTCCTTCTATTGCTAAAGATCCAAGATGCAAATACCCTCCTCCCACAACAGTGTCAGCTGAAATTCTATCCATCACTTCACTATCCAAATTTATATCCGCATATATATTTGAACTGCCATCAAGTGTAAGATTTCCAAAATTTATATTATTTATTTCTCCATTTTGCATGTTAAAATTTGAACCGTTATAAAAAGATGTATTTTGTGCACTAAAATATGAACTATTACTAAGAAGGTTCACGGTACCAGATTTTAAATTAAAATCTCCAGTAAAATTATTATTATCCCCTCCTAAATTAAGAACTCCAGCCCCTGTCTTATTTATCACGCCAAGCCCCGATATGCCGCTAAGAATATTTGACGCACCATTCCCTGTAAAATCTATGCTTCCTGTTGCATAATTATAAATATCGTTCTTTTCATTAGTTTTTCCATAATTATTCTGAAAAGTACTATTTTCAACTATAAGTACACCCTCATTCGCAACTCCGCCGCCTTCAGAATACCCAGATGATGAATTAATCTTATTATTACTTATATTTGAATTTCTAATAGTAGTAGTTGCACCTGATGCATTATATATTGCACCACCATCACCGTAAAACTCAGCAGATATTGAATTCCCAGTTAGTGTCGAATTTTCAAGAAGTAAATTTCCACTATTATATACTGCACCACCTCTTACAAATGATTGACCATCAGCCTGACTAGAATTATTTATTATATTAGAATTTGTAAAAACAGCATTCCCTGTATTATAAATAACTCCGCCATATGAAGCTAAGCTGTCTTCCCCAATCGTCTGGTTGTTTTCAAACGTTGTATTACTAACCTTAAGCTCACCAGTATTATAAATAGCACCGCCAGTTGGAAGAACACTGCCTAAAGAATAATTATTTCTAAATATAGAATTATTTATTGTTAAGCTAGTTAAATCCCCATTTGTTGAATCATTTGCTATAGCCCCGCCATAAGAACTTGCACCACTTGTATAATTACTATCAAACAGCGCACTTTCTATATTTATGCTTCCGCCATTAATATTATAAATAGCACCGCCGCTTCCTAAATTTAAACCATTAGCATTTACAAAATTGTCATCAAAAGCAGATTCAAATATATTCAAATCACCGCCGTCATTATATATTGCACCTGCATAGCTATAACCACCATACCTCTGCCCACGGCATCCTCGCATATCTACTTGATTAAAACGAGTTTCTCCGTTGAAAGTAAATCCACTAAAAGTATTGTTACCGTTAATAAAATGGTTATCTCCCTCAAAAGATATACTTACACCCTCAAAAAGTGTCCCTATTGAAGTATAAGATGTTAGATTATTTATCAATGTATAAACATCTCCATTTTCTGGAATTAAATTCATTAATTCACTAAAATCACTTATTCTAACATCATTTGCTAAAACAGAAGGGGTGAATATTAAACCAACTAAAACTAGAAAAATAAGTTTATAAAATTTCATATGATTATAATATTTTATAAAAAATCTTATTCTATTATCCAGTTGTAGAATATTTTATTTTGAACTTTAGTTTATGATATATAAAAATTCCTAAACAAAAAAGCCCTCACACAAAGGGCTTTTTATTATTAAACTCCCGGAGATGGATTCGAACCACCGTTAAAAGAGCCAGAATCTTTCGTCCTGCCGCTAGACGATCCGGGAATAAAACTTACCAATTCCAAAAATGCTTCTTTTCAGGCTTAGCTTTATTAATATCTTCCTTTGTTTTAGCAGGAATATTAGTCTCACCAAAAGTATAAGGATCAGATGCATCCATAGCACCTTTATTAAAAGTAAATGAACCTTTTGATTTATTAGTATGATTATCATTTGTTTTCGTTTCATTTACTGGTGTAACTTCTTTTTCTACAGTAGATTCTGTAGTTGTATTAACTTTTGTCTCACCTTCAACAGGTTCTGTTGCATTTTTGTATATTATATCATTAAAATCTTTCTTTTCTTCTGTATCAATATTTTCATATCTTGTATCTCTTAAATAAATAGAAGGATCTTTTCCAAGAAAATGCATCCTGCCCAGATCATCAGTATAAATAGCAGATGTCGCATGAACAGCGCAAAACATCGCTGAGACTATTAAACTCAATGAAATTAGACTAATTTTTTTCATACTGACCTCCTTAAGGAAATTATCGATAATATTATTATATTACAAAATCCTTAAAAAGAACAATAGGAAAATTAAAATTATTTAACTTTTATTTCATTAGTAATGTCTTTTCCACCATACAAGACTACACTTTTAGCAAAAACGTAATCATATTTTTCATTCTGAGCCTTTTTTGTAATTTCGGCTTGAATATTCTTTTCTATAGCAGCTAAACGAGCAGCATAATCTTTTTCTAAAGCCTGTTTTTTAGCGTTAAATTCCTTAGTATATTTTTCCTCTAATTGAAGAATTTTAGCACTATCTGTTTCATTAGAAATCGCACCTCTAGCATTAATGATTATTTTATTCAATTCATCCATTTTTTTTGCATGCTCCTGCTTAAGCTGTTTAACCTGAGCAGAATTACTTACTATTTTTTGTAAATCAACCACCGCAATCGAATTTGCTGCATTAGCATAACCAGACGCAAGAAAAAAGCCCAATATTGTTATAACAAAACTTCTTTGTACAAATTTATCTTTCATTTACCCCTCCTTAAAGTTCTTAATATTTATATCATCTATAAACATTTTCCAACATTCTCTAATTGGGTAAAACTTTGAATTGAAATAGTTAATAATTTAATTTAAAATAATAATATGAAAAGATTTATCATACTAATTACATTAATATACATAATACAGGCTATTCCTAGTTATGCCGAAGAATTTGATTTAAACAATATAAATGGTTTAACTAAGATTGACTATAATAAAACAGAAAAAGGAGAAGTAAAAGAAACATATAGAATCCAAGGTCAAATTGAGTATGACGACAATCCCGTAGAAACAATCTACTTGGATGATAGTATTGATAAACCGCAAATAAATATTCCTAAGCGAACACTTACACTTCCTGTAAGCATTCTTAATATTAAAACAAATACGAATACCCCGAGAAGCGCTCTTGCAAGAGCCACAGTAAGCAGGAATAACTTAAAAGATATACTTCCGCTAAGCGGTAATCTTTCTGAACAGTTTAGAGGAATAACATATGGGACACTCTGGGGGGAAGAATTGTCTCTATCCCAAATGGAATCTACTACTGGAGTTTTTTTAAGGTACGATGCACCTAAATTCTTTTCATTAGATACAACATTCAAACAATCCGCATCACAAGATATCGGTACTCAATATGGAACTGTCAGAGTTACACCTGAATGGCATATTACAGATAAATTAACACTAAAAGATTCTTTTACAAATTATGTTGCAGCCCCTAAAAACAAAAACGAGCTAACTCTAGTCTATACTCCAGAATTCAAAAAATATGCTGAATCATTGAAATTTGAACTTGGTGTTGCACAATCTTATTATATGAATGGCCGGCAAAGTTCAGCCGTAAGTTTCTCAACAGGATTCAAGTTGTAATAAGAAAAATAATTATATATAATTAACATATGACAATACAATACAGACAAAATAGAAAAAGACCGCCTAAGGTTGTTAATAGAACTAAGCGCAAGGGAAAAGAGACCTCTTCTGCCGAGAAAGCAAAACAGGGTTCTGCGTCAAATGGCTTTTATTATTCTTTTTTAACTGTAATTTTATTGCTCTGCTTGATTCAAATTACAGTCAGCGCAGTTTTAAATATATCAAAAATAATTTCATATAAAGCCAAAATTATTCAAATAACAAAAACCAGAGATGCTGCGAAAACTTTAAATGAACAATTACAAGACAATATAAAGAATTTTTCTAATGTTACAGGACTAGAAGCTATTGCAAGAAACAATCTTAAAATGTCAGGGGAGGATGAAGTATTGGTTATAATAAACTCTCCCAAAGAAGTAAAAGAAGAAAAACCAAAACTAATTGGATTACGCAAACATGATTAAAAATATATTACAAGAGGGCTTTGCACTTAAAAGAAAAGGGCATTATAAACACGCAATAGAAGTTTTTTATAAAGCTTTGGAAGAGGATAATTCAAGCTCTGAATTACTTCTTGAAATAGCAAATTTATATTATCTTTTAGGGAACGAAGAAAGAACTCTTAATTATATTGAACAAATATTAACTAATGAACCTGACCATATAAGCGCACTAAAATTATTAAAACAAATATTTTTAGATAAAAAGGCTTATGCCGAAGCCGAACAAACAGCAAAAAACATTTATTGTATATCACATGAGAATGACGATTTAATAGAAATTTTCAAATTACTTAATATTCAGGGGAAATTTGACGAAATTTTTGAATATAATATCAATACCCCAAATATAAAAATTTATCTAGAACAAGCTACTGCTTTATATAGAAAACAGGACTATGCAAAAGCAGAACAGCTTTTACAAAAAGTATTAGAGCTGGATTCTGAGAATCAAGAAGCACTACTTTTGTTAGGAAAAGTATTATATGCTAATAATAAAAAAGAATGTTGCGCAGAACTACTGAATAAACTCCACGTTGACAATAAAAATGCAGAATTACAAAACTTTACAGGCCTCGTCAATGCTTACCAAGAAAACTATAAAAGCGCAATAACCTGTTTTTATGCAGCTTTAAAACTAGAACGGACAAATCCTGACTATTATGCCAATCTTGCAAATGTTTATTTTAAACAAGGCGATTATATTAATGCAAAACGATACTATAACATGGCAATTTCATTGGCCCCAGAAAATTCCGGCTATCATTTTGCTTTGGCTAATTTATACTATTCGGAAGGGCATTACAAAAAAGCATTAGAAGAACTCGACGAAAACCTCATAGAATCAAGAGTTTTAAAGGTTATAATATTATACAACACAGGTTACTTAGCATTAGCAAAAAAAGAACTGGACATGCTGATTGGCGAAAAAATAGATAATGAGCTTGTCAAAGAGTATAATACACTTATAAATAAAGAACTTGGGCTTAACTGAAAAACTCGGTTTGTTTAAATTTGTCAAAAAAATAACTTAATCTTTCAGCATCATAAAGATACCAAAACCCTAGCAAAGCTTCAAATGCAGTTGCTTGACGGTACTGTTTTTGTATACTACGCCTAGCAATAGGTATTGGCAGATTTCTTGCCCTTCGTACTAATTCAGCTTCTTCTGAGGTGAGCATTTCACTAACCATGCTCAGCATGCCAGCTTGAAAATCAGCATTAACTCTTGCAGTTGTAATTTTATGCAAATTCTTTATGTTAGCAGTCTTTCCTACTGTATATTCCCTGACAAATAATTCCCATACAGCATCGCCCAAATGCGCTAGATTTCTAAGTTCTATACTAGTTTCACTCATATTAAAATTCTAACATAAACCCAAATTTATATAAAATATTAATCATAAAGATTATTTACCATAGCCACTTTACAAAAAATATTTATTTGATACTATAAAATATGTAAAGAGAATACAAACTGGATAATCCTCAGTAGCTCAATGGCGGAGCAACCGGCTGTTAACCGGTAGGTTGTTGGTTCGAGTCCAACCTGGGGAGTTTTTTCTTATTTAAGCCACTTTTAATGATGGTCTTAAAGACTTGATTAG
>CALUSJ010000027.1 GCA_944323405.1 Candidatus Gastranaerophilales bacterium | reverse complement strand
TCTTCGTTATTTTGTTTTTGTTCAATCAAATATGTTGGCGCAATTTGTTTTTTTAGTTCAAGAAGCGATTTTTGAACTTCGTCTGAATAACTTGTACCTATTGCATCATTAATTTCTTTGTCAATATCGGTTTCAATAGAAGTCATTTCATCATACGCTTGAGCTAACGCCTCTTCCTTATTAACCTTTTCTTTCATATTTTCTAATAATGCCTGAGCATTGTTTCCGCTCATTGAAACCATTTGTTTTGTCATCTTCTTAGATGTTATTGCAACTTTATGACGGGCTTTAAGTGTCTTGACTTCATTTTCCCAATTCCCGATTTGTTCTTTTAAGTTTGCAATCTTATTTTCGAGTTTGTCTGCCATAGCTTCAAAATTCTTGGCATCTAAAGTGTATTTCTTAATATTCTCAACAGCAGCCTGTTTTTTCTTTAAAGCTTCAGAAGCTAATCTGTCAGCTTCACCTCGGCTCAAATCTCCGTTTTGAGCTTTCTGTAAAAGCATTATAGCTTTCTTTTCATAATCTTTAGCAATCTCTGTCTGCTCTGCAATCTTATTCCTTGTATCAATTGCCATTGATTTGATTTCAGCCAGGTTTTTCATACTTGTATCGTAATCTTTTTTCAAGTCTCTAATCCCCTGTTCTGCCATCAAAATCGGATCCTGAATTTTGTTCACAAAAGCATGCATAAAAGATTGAATAACTTTAAATAACTGTTGAATAATCATAAAACTCTCCTAATTAATTACCTAAACTAATTTATAACATGTTTTTTTCTGATTTGCAAAATTTATTTACAGGATTAGAAGGGATTAATAATATTTGTATATTAAATTTTTATCTTTTAGCTCAATAAAGTTTTTATAAATATAAGGGATTTCTATTAAAATTTCTCCATATTGTTTGTCGGGAATCAAGCTGTAGTCTTCTATAAAGTTTTTATCAAGCATAATTTTATATTTGCCTGGTGAAATACCCGAAAAATAATAATTTCCGTTGTCATCTACCGTAGAATAAGCTACTTCTTCTCCTGCTTCATTATAAAGTGAGACAATGAAATCTGTAATATTCATTTTTCTTTCAAAGTCATCTAAAATTTCAAGCTTTCCTGTAATATTTCCTACGGAACTTTTAAGCGGAAATTCTACTCTTGTTGTTTTTTGCGGCTCTACATTAATATACTCTTTAGTATTTTTTTCTGCTGAAAGGTTTGTATGCAGGTTATCAACGTCAAGACTTACATTGTAAACTCCTTTTTCAACTGTTTGCAGGTCACAAAACCCGCTTCTTTTAGTCGTAATTTCTTTACTTTTCCAGCTGACTTTAATTGGTACATTAGCGACTTTTATATCTTTGCGGTCAAAATGTCCGTTATGATTTTTATCTATATAAGCAACAACTTCGACAAATCCATTATTAGGAGAATTTATACCGATTGATTGCAGACCGTTATCAGTGAAGGCGAATGTATCATTGAGTGTCAAATTAATGGAATGTCTTGCATTTGATGGAATGTACATATTGTTAAAAATATATCCCATTGCAGTATTGTATTGATAATTTAAGCTTACAATCATTCCTGTTTTTGTTCTATAACCTATGGCTGCACTGTATGTACATCCTCCGTCAAGGCCGGTATATTTATATCCAACTCCGAATCCTAACAGGAATCTTTTAATTTCTGGGAACTGATAATTAACACGAATCATATTGTAATCGTTTTCTTTTCCATTTGATTCATAAGCGACAATATCGTGCCCTAATTTTATAACTCCTTTGTTTTTAGGAAGTCTGTAGTTTATGTTTGTATATGTGGAATTATATGAACTTTTAAAACTATTCATACTATTGTAGCTGGATTTATAGTCTGTATTGTAGGCATTTCCCATATGTCCGGCTTCTAGAGATAAGTTTTGGTTTATGTTCTTGGATAAATTTAAGTTATAATAGTAATTTAAATTATTCCCTGTTGAATTCTCCCCATATCTTAAATTTCCATTAAAACGCATTCTTGCTAATTTTGCGATTTTAGCAGAGGCGTTTAAGTAAGCTTCATCAAAAGCTGTTATTCCGCCGGTGTATCTGTTATCAAGATTAGAATAATATCTGGTATATCGGAGGTTTGCATTAAGGTTTTCTTTTGCATACGCTGTAGATATTTCGGCGCCGAGTCTATCACATAAAAACCCAGAATCTGAGCCTGCTACGTAATAATTTGGGGATTGCTGGTATAATCTTATTTTAGATGTAGTGTTTTTATAATCAAAAACATTCTCAAGTGATAATGAATACCCCGGAGTATAATCAGTGTTTCCGTTATAATCTCTTACTAGTGATAATCCGGCAAGTGTATTCAAGCTATAAAATTCGTTTTTATACAAATTCAGGGTGTTTATGAGGCTTAGGCCGTCCAATGTGTTTGGGTTTCTGTATACACCAGATGATAATATAGAATAATCATTATAAAGTCCTGCTATAAATAGAGCATCATCATTTTTTTGCAGGATTTTGTCATAAACAATTTTAGTATCCAGCTTTAGTTTATCAGAGAGTCCATATTGCCGATTGTATCCAGCAACAAGTTTTTTTGATGTCATTTGGTATATATAGCCGTTTGAACTAAACAGGCGGTTATTGTAACCAGAGATTCCTGTAAATATCCGATTTTTAGATTCGCCTTTTTTTAAGAAATTGTTCTGCTCTAATGAACGCTGTTGGTTTTGAGTTTCTGTATAATCTGAAATTTGTGCTCCAATAAGCAGTGTTCCAATAGAATTATATCTGTCTCTAAGGCCGGATACCTGGCCTAACTCGTAGTAGTAATCTTTGAATTTGTTTTTGTATGTAAAACTTAAACCGCCGAATGACAAAAATTGTTCGGCATAATTATTGGTATTAAAATTAAGAGAATAATCTCCGCTGTATAATTTCCCCTTCAAACTCATTCTTGTATTGTTATTAAACATTACATTGTTCTGTGCAGTATTAAGGTAAACTTGTTTGGTACTGTCTGACATCATTGAATTATTAATTTCAAATGTGTCGAAAGACAGCTTGCCTTTTTCTTTTGGTGTAATGGGGTTTTGTTGCGTTATTTCTTCTTGGTTTGTTTGTTTATCATTGCTTTCGCTTATATAATTGCAGCTTAAATTTACGCTTAAAGTGGTTTTATCGATTTGTATATCTGACTCGAATATTTTTGATGCAGTTTTTTCATCGATAAAATATTCATCGGTTTCCAGTATTCCATCTTTTTTAAATTGTAATACTTGAGTTATAATTTCGCTATTATAAAAAACCCCGTTTTTATTAATAAGGACTTCGGCATTATTATGTGTAAGAAATGAAATTTCTTTGGCTGAATGATTTTCATTATATTTTATTTTAAGAATCTTAGCCGTCTGTTTTACAGGAATGAGAATCCTGTCTGCCGAATCCATAAATACTTCTAAATCAATATCTTGAGATTGGTTAAGTTCAAGAGTGCTGACTGTTGTTTCATTATCTTGAGCGTATACGCAGTTAAACAAACAAAACAGGGTAAAAAGTAGAATAACTCTTTTTTTCATCAGGGTTTCCTGTATATGTTTAAAGTGATTATGGCTTCATAAGTCCCAGCGCTGTCATCGGATAGCGAATAAGAACCCGGCAGGGGATTTCCACTGATACGCTGTGTAATATTAAAGTTCTGCCTGCCGCCGCTTTCTACTTTACAGCATAAAGTATTGTTATACTCTTTATAAAAAGTATTTAGGTCAGGATTTTTAAGAACTGGATATGCTATTAGATTTTTGTTATTATTTAGAGTCCCTGATGATATATCATAAACATCTGAAATATCCGGCAAAATATTTTTGTTAGCTAGGAGTAAATACAATTCTCCATTGTGTAAAAAATATCCGTTTTGTTCTCCGCTGGTTGTAGTAATAAGCCCGGATAAAACAAAATCATAAATGTTGTCATCACCATTTGTTTTAATATTGAAAACAGCTTCCAGTCCTGAATGTGAGCCGTTTTGAGGATTTATTAAGCTGTTGTTGCCGAAAGATGGTATAGTGTTAACAATAGCAGCGGAGGGTATAATAGTTGTAATGGAACTTTCCAATATAGCCGCACCGGGACAAGCCGGTGCGGTAATTAGAGTAAGTAATAAAACTAAAAGTAAGCAGTTTTTCATAAAATTTTTCCTATGTAGTAGTATCTGTAAGAATAATAAATGCTTCATAAACTCCTGCTCTGTCATCAAAAGAATATGTAGTACTGTCTACGTTAGGTGAAATAGTTGTTTTTGCAGTCGTTACTCCTTGGTCTATATTAAACTGGTATTGATTTTTTGCGGTATCAAATGTGGGAAGAGTATTAAACTTGCCAGATAAGTTTACGCCTGTAACAGGATAGGCAATAGCGTTAGGGTTATTAATAGGAATTGCACTGCCGCTTCTAATATCTTCAATTGCAACAGATGAAGGTCTCATTGTTTTATGTCCTAATATTAGGTATACATTTTCTCCTTTTTGGAAAAATCCGGGCATCACCACGCCTCCATCTGCGATGGTTTCGGCTTTCAAATAAAGGTCTAAATTGTCATTTGAACTAATAGTAAATTCTGAGTTGAATGCTTCTAATAAATTCCCGGTTTGAGGGTCTATATTCTTTTGCAAAGTACCTTCTTCTGCCTTAATATCAACATATGCCGGCAGCGTGGCTTGAATAGTCTGTCTTGCAAAGTTTTCTGCATGTGCAGCTCCTGCTGCCATACAAAACATAAGCAATGCTGTTAAAAGATGTGTTTTTTTCATTGTTCCTCCTTTTATTGTTAGATTGAGCTGCCAACTGAGAATGAAGCTTCTTTAATCAGAGTTTTGTTCTCCCCTTTTTCATTCTGGTAGGTCAAAATCATTCTTAAGATATATTCCCCATCGTCTAAATTATCAGGGAGAACTCCTTGTTCTCTGAAAATTCCGTTGGCACGTATTGTATTGCTGTTAACTTGAAATTCTTTTATTAATTGGTTGTCTTTAATAATCTGAGCTTTTCCGTGATAACGAACTTTGCTGTTTCCTTTTGCGCTTAGATTAATCTTGTATACTAAATTCTTATTTTGCTGTTCTACTTTTATATCATCAAAGTTTCCGACTTTGACAAAATGCCCCTTATCTACATAAATTGGTATTCCAAGCCTTGTTTTTACAATAATTCTTGTGCTTACATCTTTGTTTTTACTTGGCAGGATTAATTCCTTAGCTGCTACATTTTCAATGAACATTACCATTCTTGATTCCCCGTCCGGCAAATCCTTTAAGTTTGTAAATGTTATTCTTACGACTTGCGCCTTTCCGTCTTTCAGGGTAAATTCATTTGGCACAAATCTGGCATATGGAATTAGATTGTCTGCATTTTTTGATGATGGTGATGAGTTCATTTTCCCCTCATCCGTAATTGTGAAATATTCAGGATATAGCTTGAATCTTACAGTTTCATCTTTTTCAGCCTGTACGCTAAAAGATGTTGTTAAATAATTTCCTCTGCTTTTATTCGCATTCAGCTCAATTAAAGTAGGCATTACTCTTATGGCAGCTTGAGTATAGTTAATACTAAAAAAACTGAGTGTAATTAAAATAAGTATTCCTCTAAGAAATTTGTTCATTTTATTCCCTTTCCAAAATATATGTAATAAAATTTCTGTTTATGCCTTCTTTTATGTAACTGTCGTTTTCAGTATTTTTTAGAGAATATTCAACCGTAAGATTAGTAGGGATAATATTCCCAAATTGCGTACCTTCAAGCGTTGCTTCTCCTGACGCTAACAAATACCGCTGGTTGGGTAGAAGTTTGATATTGTTTTGTTCGTAGTTGTTAATTTTGCCGGTGATATTTTTCACCTGAAAATAATAATCGCAATTGTTTTCTTCAAAGTTTGAAGTATTTAACCAAAGCTTCCATTTTGTATTTGAAATCAAATCAAGCCTTATATCATTTTGGTTTTTTACAAGAGAATGTTTGTTAAAAATATCTTCTTCGGATAATAAAATTACTGCATCTCCATTCAATGATGTAATAGATTGTTTTTCATCAACAATAAATGAGAACAGAAATTCACATTCGTAATCTAAATTTAAACCTGTTTTATTCAGGAATTTAAGAACGGTTGTATATGTTCCGCTAGGAAGTGTTCCTATATTTTCCAGTTTAAGATTAATATTCTTTTGAACAACTCGTTCTATATCAAAATTATCAATAAAAAATCTTTGCCAGCCGCTTTTAGTGATTTGGAACTCCTGCCCGTCACATAATAAGTACAAATCTGTTATGGGAATTTTTATTTCAGGAAATTCATTATTAATAATATAATTATCTGAAGCACTTACAAATAATCTCGAAAATCCTATTTGCAAATACGAAAGATTCAAGTTTGCAGTTACCGAATTTTCATTGATAGAAGGAAAACCGAGAAGTTCTGCCTGGATATATTGATTTGCAGCTCCAGGCAAAACTAAAAATATAAAAGAAATAAGAGTTATTATTATATTTTTCATTTAGTGTGAAACCTCAATTCTTTTATAAAGTTTTATAAAAAATTAGGAAATTCTCTAAATGATGAAATACATATGGGGGGATTTAAAATAGTCAAATCGGATATTTATATTATCCGTTTTTAAGACTAGAGTTAATTAAAAGGAAAATCATGAAGAAAAATTTAATTATAGTTTTTATATTATTTGTTAATATTCACCCCTCGTTTGCCGAAAAGTATGCAGCGCAGAATGTACAGGCGGTTTTGTCTGAGGTTTTGCATATAGAGAAAATTATTGTCGAAGGAAATGAGTATGAAAAAGATGATAATTTAGGTAACATGCAAATAAGAAGTATTGAACCTTTGAGTGAAACTTGTTACAAATTGAGTTTAACGCCCTTTACAGTAAGAATAAATACAAACCTCGCAGAGCCAATACAGGTGACAGCGAAGTTTGAAAACTGCTGCAGCTCTTGCGGACGTTATCCGATGGATAACGAGGATTTATTTGTCACTCCTTCTTCTTATACAATAAACAACCCATATGACAAAATAGAAACGGATTTCTTTACTCCTCAGGTTCTGGCTCACGATGATACTGTATGCACAACGTATAACGCTAAATTGATAATTACACTAGGGCGGGTTTGAAATGATAAAAAAGCTTTTAATATTATTAATAATAACTTCTTTAATAACACCGGCATGCTGTTTTGCAAGAGTGGGAACTCCTGCTTTTAATTTTGAAATAGAAGATTATTTTAGAGCATCAGGAACGCAGGATGCAGGTAAAAAGGATGATGGAGGATTGTCCGGCGGTGCGGTAACGGCAATAACCTTAGGTTCTATTGGCGGAGCAGCATTACTTGGACTGGGCGCCTGGATGTACAAAAGAAAAACTGAGCAGTGTCTCTCTGCCGGCTGTCTGAGAGGGGTGCAGAATCCTATTGTTCCTTTTTGTATTGAGAGAGATTTCAATTCAGAATTTTATGCCAGAATTAATAATAATTATCCGTATTTGAAAAAGGCTTTGAGTTTAAATGAAATTCATTTTTGCCCTCATTCTAAATATATTCTTGTTTATGATACCGAAATTAATAGAAGAAAATTTGATTCAGTAAAATTTGAAATACCTTCTGGTACAAAAGAAATAAAATTTACTCAAGTTTCTGACAGTTTTAAGCCAGGAGAACTAACAGTTGAACTTTTTTTATATAAGAATTCAGTTTCTCAGCAGCCTGAGAATGCGGAGTTAAAAAATATAAAAGATAACGCTGGTGAAGGTATTATTATGAAGTTTTCTGATTTTGATTTTTCTGAATATAAAAGTGCTGCATATATAGTTTCAAACTATACCGAGAAAAAGATTTATGCTGCCGTAATAGAATTTATATTTTGATAAAATCTGTAAATAGATTAATCCTTTGGTCTAAAGAGTTTAAATCTTTCGGCCGTTATAATGCTTTGCTAAATTGTGTAATATATAGTTGGGAGAGGAATATGCAAATTGATGCAGGGCTAAATAATGTAGAAAAGAATTTGGCGAAGGCAGTAGAAAAAGTTACTGTTCCCAAAACCTCACGTTCATACAACCTTTGTGTAAAGGCTGATGCTCTAAGATTTGCAAAAATGTATCGAGAATCTATCCAGGCTTATTTGCAGGCTATAATGATGGATAGGAGTGAAGTGAAGGCTTATTTTGGCCTTGCCATGTCTTATAAGTATTTGAAAGAGTACGATAAAGCATTGGATGCTCTTAAAAAGCTTATTAAAATAGACGATAGTAATGATGAGTATTTTTTTGAGATGGGTGTTTGCTCACTATCGAATGGCGAGCCTGCAAAGGCCATTGAGTTCTTGATAAAAGCGATTTTGATTAATCGGGAAAATCTAGAAGCTCAAATTCAGCTGGCTATAGCGCATGAACTTGTTGGGGAAGAGGAACTTTCTCTGATGATTTATAACAAGCTTATTGAAACCAATCCTGAGTTTTTGAAAGCTTATTATAATAAAGCTGCCATGCTTATGGGGCTGGGAGATTTTATGGAGGCCTCAAGAACATTCTTTATGCTGATTAAGAAGAACCCCGATTATTATAAAGCATATTTGGGTATTGCAATGAGTTTCGATAAAATGGCAAAATACAAAGATGCGATAAGATATTACAAAAAGTTTTTGGAATTAAAACAGTTTTCTGAGGATGCTGTTTTTGCACGTAATCGTGTTAATGAACTTAGAAATAAATATTTTAGCCGAGACAATAAATTTATTGTTTTAGAATGAAAAGTAAATTTTCTTTACAAAATTATTTAAAATACAAGCATTTTTTTAGTATTTACTATACAATGTTATAATAGATTAAGGACGGATTATGGTGGAAACTTTCGAACTTACAAATTATAACTTCTATTCAAGCCGCTTGGATATGGAATTGATATCAAATATTGTTGATACACTAAAGGAAATTCTTGAAGAGGATAAGAAGCAGGAGCAGCCGTTATTTTTAAAAGTTGCGGATGATTTTATTCTAAATATAGCAAGAAAGGTTGTTCAGGAGAAGAAAAAAACATTTCTTATCGGGATTACGGGAGAGAGCGCTTCGGGCAAAACTGTATTTGTAGATAATACAATAGAAGCAGTTGTTAGAGAAAGAAAAGAGGGTATTTATACTGTAATAAGACAGGATGATTATTACAAAGATACTTCAAAAGAACTTATTGAGGCCGGGAGTTATGATGCTTTGTTTAAAACTGGGTTTAGTTTTGACAAGCCTGACGTAATAGATTTAGAGCTTATGCGCAAACACTTATTGGCATTGAAACAAGGTAATACAGTTACTTCTCCTAAATATGACTTTGTAACTTGTGTTTCAGACCCAGATGGAGATATTAAGAAGCCTGCAAAAGTAATTCTTACAGAAGGTTTGTATGTTTTAAATAAAGAGCTGCGTGATATTATGGACGTTAAGGTCTATGTATTTACTCCTATAGAGGTTATAAAAGAGCGCTGGTATAAACGTGCGGTATTGCGAGGTAAGACTGGCGAAGCTGCTGATTTGCAGTTTAAGAATGTTAATGAAACTGCGCAGCAGTACATAAGACCGACTTATGAAATTTCTGACTGCATAATAAACGGCATGGTTGATAAGGATTATATTAAAGTTATTACGGAAAAAATAATGAGCCGGCTTGCAGAAATTTGTCCTTAAGAGGATTTATTGGAGGAAAACATGTTTGAATTAAAAGCGCAGATGTATTTTTCAGCGGCACATCACCTGCTTAATTACGACGGCGAGTGCGAAAACCAGCATGGCCATAACTGGCTTGTTGAAGCTTATGTTAAGGGCGAGAGTCTGGATAAAAGTAATATCCTTGTGGATTATAAAGTCTTAAAACGAGAGATGAAAGCGGTTTTGGATTTATTAGATCATAAGGACTTGAACGAACTTCCATATTTTAAAGGAGAGAGTCCTTCAAGTGAAATAATTTCCATGTTTATTTATAATAAACTGAAAGAAAAAATCGTTCAGATTTCAAAGGTTTCTGTTTGGGAAACTGCAACATCTTGTGCAAGTTATTTTGAAGAATAGTTATTTTTTTTTTAAGCGGTAGTAAATTATTTAAATTTTTATTCCCTGCTTGTATTATTATTTGGACTTGTATATAATAAATCTTGTAGTGTTTATGAAAATAAGACTTAAAAGGAGAGACTTATGTTGAAAAAGTTAATGGGGTTAAAGTCATTGTTTTCACTACTTTTTGCAATGATTTTAACATCTCCGGCATTTGCTGGAGAAGCATCTCTTGTAGTCCCAAACATTAAGGCAGAAAGTCCTTTGAGCTATAATCTTTTGCTCATTGGTTTAGGCGTTTCTGTTGTTGGTGTAATCTTCGGACTTATAGAGTTTTTAAGAGTTAAGAAGGTAGAAGTACATGAAGCTATGGCTAATGTAGGTAACACAATTTTTGAAACCTGCAAAACTTATCTTATTCAGCAAGGTAAATTTTTACTTGCTTTAGAAATATTGATTGGTTTGTGTATTGCGTTTTATTTCTGGTACTTACAGAGCATGCCGTTAAAACCTGTATTAATTATTTTAGCTTGGTCTGTTCTTGGTATTTTGGGTTCTTATCTTGTTGCCTGGTTTGGTATCAGAATGAACACTTTAGCTAACTCAAGAACAGCATTTACAGCATTAAAGGGAAATCCTTTAAATATCTTAAACATACCGCTTCAAGCCGGTATGAGTATTGGTGTATTACTTGTGTCAATCGAACTTATCATGATGCTTGTAATTCTTTTATTTGTACCTGGGCACTTGGCAGGCGCATGCTTTATCGGTTTTGCAATCGGTGAATCTTTAGGCGCTTCTGCTCTTCGTGTAGCCGGCGGTAT
>CALUSJ010000026.1 GCA_944323405.1 Candidatus Gastranaerophilales bacterium | reverse complement strand
TAGTGAGTAGTGAATAGGTAAATAAGTTAATAAGTAAATAAGGACGTAGATCAAGCAATGCCTGACTTCCTGTCATTGCGAGGACGATTAGGACGAAGCAATCCAGCTGATTAATAACTATTACATTTTTATCTAAAATACAAAAATATTAGAGTTGAGGGTGACTAGTGACTAGTGAATAGTGAATAGGTAAATAAGTTAATAAGCAAACAAAGTGGTGTCATTGCGAGGACGATTAGGACGAAGCAATCCAGCTGATTAATAACTATTACATTTTAATCTAAAATACAGTAATACAAATCCTGCCAATTCGGGTTATTCTATTCGATTAATTCAAGTTTTGATTTTCCGCTGCCGCTTTTAAGTTGTTTCTCACAAGCTATTGCATGAATAAATAATATCAAAATGTAATAGTTAATAAAAGGCTGGATTGCTTCGTCCTAATCGTCCTCGCAATGACAGAAAGTCAGGTAGTGCTTGGCCTACGGCCTTAGCAGGGTTGAGGAGTTTAGAGGTTTAGGAGTTGAGAAGAAGTTAAAGAATATTCTTATTTTGAACCTTGTTTGCTTATTAACTTATTTACTTATTCACCTATTCACTAGTCACTAGTCACTAGTCACCCTCAACTTTAATATTTTTGTATTTTAGATAAAAATGTAATAGTTATTAATCAGCTGGATTGCTTCGTCCTAATCGTCCTCGCAATGACAGTTTTTGTCAGGCACTGCCTGACCTACAAACTGCCTGACCTACAAACTAAACCCTAAAATGCTCCCTTCACGCTTCACCCTTCACGCTTCACTTATTCACCTATTCACTATTCACTATCCACTACTCACGACTCACTAGTCCCCCCTCCCCCATGTAACGATTTGTAACAATATTTCCAATTTCCCTAAAGTTTTTCAAAAAAATGCCGTTAACATATTTGTAAGCAAAAGGAAAAAGTTAAGACAAAAAACGTGTATGGCTGTTGATTAAGAGGTATATGATGGACGAACATGAAGCATTAATTGAATACTCGGAAATGACAACATTCGACTTCAATTCAAAGGAGTATCAAGAAATCAGAAGGGACTATTTAGAATGCAAAAATCTGGCATCTAGATTCGTTTGGCTTGTTACCAATTTTGTTAATAAGCTAAAACCTGCACAGAATTTTTAAGGAGTAATTATGAATAAGAAAACTTATAACAATAAGTGTTTTTCACCAAATTGGCTAGAAGTTGATTTGGACGAGATAGCAAGACAAACTGCAAAGGAGGTAAACCAATCTATCGGCCCGAGCGGCCAAGTGTCTGAACAGTATAATAAGGAGGTACGCCTAGAGAGCAAACGACGTAAAGATCTAAATACATTATTAAAAGAATTAGATGAAATAAAAGAAAGTATTGAACGTGCTGCTGAGAAACAGCATAGATTGGCTAATCTTATGAGTTTTTACACCGGTGAATTTGCAAATTAAAACCTAAGATACCAATAGATATTATTGAAAAGGACGGTAGTTATGAGATACCGTCCTTTTAGTATAATGTATTAAGAAACTTAACATTTGCGCAAATTTTAGTGACAAAAATCCTTTTTCGCTGTAATATAACAATTGTACGTATACAAAAAAGAAAAGGTTTTTCATGGGAAATACACAAGAGTTGGTTATCGGTATACCGAGAGGAATGTCATTTTATAATAATTATCCGTTTTGGTATGGATTTTTTACAAGCCTTGGGATAAAAATTGTTCTTTCAGATCCCACGACAAAGCAGACAATGTCTGATGGTTCTGCGCTGGTAGTTACAGAAACCTGCTTGCCAATAAAGATTTATTTGGGGCACATAATCAATCTTCTAAAGAAAGATGTCAAAAATATTTTTGTACCATCACTTCAGTCGATTGCGCCTAAGATTTATAACTGTTCTAAAATCAGAGGACTTCCAGATTTAGTCCGAAATGTTATCAAAGGTGATTTTAATCTTATTGAGCCAACTCTTGATAAATCGCAAAAACATCAGGGTTTATATGCTTTTTTAGAAGAAGCTGTTAGACCTTTTGGTATAACAAATTTGGAAGAGATAAAAAAAGCTTCCAAACAGGGCTGGAAAGTTTATAATAATTTTCTTGTAATGATGCGCTCCGGCATGAGTTACAAGAAAGCTTTGAATTATGCTCTTCAAGGCAAAGTTTTTATAGAAAACACTTCAAACTCAGCACCTATAAATGTCGCATTGGTTTCACATGCGTATAATATATATGATGACCGTGCTTGTATGAAGATTTTTGATAAATTAGAAAAGATGGATGTAAAAGTCTTTTCATCACTCCAACTCACAGATGAACAAATGGCAGAAGGCATTGCTTCTCTAGGTCAAAAGCGTTATTGGGCAAACGAGTATGAAATGACAGGAACCGCTGGACACTATCTTAAGGATAACAAGATTGATGGTATAATTACCCTCAATGCGTTCGGTTGCGGGCCGGATTCTTTGATGATAGAAAGTATTGCCAGAAAAGCAAAAGAGTTAGGCAAGCCTATGCTTTCTCTTACAATCGACGAACATACTGGAGAAGCCGGTTTCATTACCCGGTTAGAAGCCTTTATTGATATGCTTTTCCGCAAAAAACGTTCAAAGATTATTAACAAAATTTCAATAAACGAGTATGATTATGTACCTCAGACAAACATTTGTGACACTTTGTTTATAGAAAAATAGGTTATGTTAGATTTTAAATCGACATTAAAAATGGCTATAAATTCTTTGCGTGTTAATATGCTGCGTTCAGCGCTAACGAGCCTTGGTGTAATTATTGGTGTGAGCGCAGTTATAATAATGCTTGCAGTCGGCACAGGCGCCAGTAAGAAAGTAACAGAGAATATGGAGGCTATGGGAACAAATATTCTCACTATTCGTTCAGCTTCGGCTAAAACAGGCGGGGTTCATATGGGTATGGGAACTAAGCCGACTCTTACATCCAAGGATGCTCTTGCCATAAAGAAAATGGCAAGAGGGATTTTAGCTATCTCCACTATGTCTTCGCAAACTCAGCAGCTGACATATGGAAACCAAAACTGGTCTACAACTGTTTATGGAGTTGAACCGGCTTATTTGTATATAAAAAATTACGAAATGGAAATGGGACGGGGATTTATTCCAGAAGATTTGCAGAACAGCGCCAAAGTTACGATTATAGGCTCAACTATTGCAACAGAACTTTTTGGTGATATGGATCCTATCAACAAAGTTATAAGAGTTGGAAATATCCCGTTTAAGGTTATCGGACTTTTAAGAACCAAAGGTCAGTCTGGGCCGTTTGATCAGGATGATTTGATTTTTATACCTATTACAACGGCTCAAAAAAAAGTTTTTGGCACGGATTTTCCGGGCACAGTCAGCCAAATTGTAATAAAAGGACAGGAGCCAGATAGTTTAGATGAAACGATAGAAGATATAAATGAAATATTGATTACAAGACACCATATTGGAAAAAATCAAGAAAACGATTTTGAGGTTAGGAATTCTGCGGAATTTCAGGAGCGCATGAAATCTACAGTACAGACTTTTGCAATACTTTTAGCATCAATAGCTTCTGTATCATTATTAGTCGGCGGGATTGGAATTATGAACATAATGCTTGTTTCCGTAACCGAAAGAACTAAAGAAATCGGAATAAGAATGGCTATTGGCGCAAGAGTGAGCGATATAAGATGGCAGTTTTTAATTGAATCTTTTTTATTATCTGTTATCGGCGGTTTGATTGGCGTAGTAGTTGGGATTTTTGGTTCTTATCTAATAACGGTATTTGCGCCGACAATGACTATTTCAATATCATTATTTTCAATAATTTTAGCTTTGGGATTTTCCGGGCTTGTTGGTGTCGGATTTGGATATTATCCAGCATATAAGGCGTCATTGCTTAATCCAATTGACGCCTTAAGATATGAATAAGAATAATAAGTTTCTATGGTTTTAGGATTTAATGCTGTTTTTGCTTAAGCTAGCTTTTAGACCTTGAGCAAGATCGTGGCGGCCGCTTTTTTCGTATATTGCAGTCATTGACTCCAAAAATTTCAAATTATCTATATTAGGATTTGACTGATTAACAGGTGCAGTATTAACCGGGGTTGTGTTCTTCTTTATTTTTGGCTGCTGCAAAACTGTTTGAGCAATCGGTCTTTCCGGCATTGGCTGAGTCTGAACAGACTGATTATAAGAAGGGTTGACATAATTTCTCAATCTTGGATTATGAATCTGCGGTTCTGACTCATACGGGTTTCTATTTTCTCTTTGATAAGCATTCAAACCATAGTTAACAGTTGTAAACGGTTTTTCCGGGTTAACGTAAGAAGTACCGATAGGCTGAGCGCCTTTATACATTTCGATTTCTCTTTCATTAAGACTTTGGCTCAAACCAATTTTCATATCTGGTTCTTTGCGCTTGAACAGTCTTATTACTGCAAATAACAAAACTCCTATAAGTCCGAATGAAAAAACTTTGTTTGCTGTATCCGGGATAGTATCTTCATCCACAGAATCTCTCAAACCTTCTACTGCTGATGAGTTCTTGAGCCTATTAAACAGATTTGAAGTCTTGGCTGGCGCAACATCTTCACTGTATATCGGAGCATAGCTCTCTACAGGATTGTTTAAGTGAACTTTTTGTTCTGATTTAATCGGCGCAGCCGGTGCTAAAGAATCAAAAGAAACGCTTGTTCCTTGCGCATTTTCTGCTTGGAAAAAGATGCTTATACCGTTTCCTGCGGGTTCCACCATAACGGTATCCACATTAGAAACATTATTATAAATCGTATTTAGATTCTTAGAAGCTCTGATATCTTTCAAATCCAAAGTAATCTGGTTTGGAGCTTTGACTGTCTTTTTAACATCAACAGCTTTATCAGATACCAAAACTATATTATATGTATCTTTTACTGGAACAATTTCTATAGTTTGCAAAACATTATCATCAGCCATTACTGACATAATCGACAACGACATACCTAAAAACAACAATATTTTCTTCATAATTAATATACTCTCTCTCCCTTGATAACAGTGTAGCCGATAGTCATGCCTGTGCCATCAATCAAAGGATTAAAATTTGGGATAATACATAATAGACCATTTGGTCAATAAAAAAATATAAATTAGCCCATAGAAATATTTAAATAGTTATAGGAATGTCTTTCCTGCTAATTATTGCAAAGCCTCAAGCGCAGCTATTTTCATTGCTTTTACATCAGGGTTTTTACCCAGCCATATTTGCTGCGCACGTTCTGCCTGATATATAAGCATATCCAAACCGCCGACAGTCCTTAAACCACGGTTTTGAGCCTCTCTTATCAATACGGTTTTTACTGGATTATAGACAATATCATATATCAAAGTATCACTGTTCAGTTTATCTAAATCTTCCCGCTCTAAAGGCATCTGATCTGCCATAAACCCTTTCATACCGATGGGAGTTGCATTAACTACGATTGAAGTTCCTTCTAAACTCCTGATATTCTGAATTTGATAAACATTAAATTTTATTGATGGGAACTTTGCTCTCACATATTCAAGAGTTTGGCGTGAATTAATAATATTTCTTGTATAAAAATCTATTTCTGCAACACCTTTTTCTGCAAGCCCGACAACAGCGGCTCTTGCAGCACCGCCGGTACCTAAAATACTTGCATTCTTACCCTGCAAATTGATATCTTGGGGGATTGCAGTTTTAAAACCGTAAATATCGGTATTGTATCCGAAAAAGGATTTATCCTCCATAACCTTTATGGTGTTTACACATCCTGCAATATTTGCGTAGTCATCAATATCATCCAAAAATAAAGACATCGGAACTTTATGAGGGATGGTTACATTAAAACCATTATATCCATTAGCTTTTATATACTTTATTCTGCTGATTAAATCTTCTGGGTGCGTTTCCATAACATCATACGTTCCCTCTAAACCGAGGCTTGCAAGCCCGGCCTTTTGGATAACGGCAGATATTGAATGTCCTAGAGGATATCCTATAATTCCCAGTTTATACATTTATTTTCTCCCCGATTATTAAAATCTTACAACAAATAGTATCTAATAGCTTTCACGCCCTCTGGCTTTTAAGTATTCTCTTATTTGGTTTAGCGAGAATTGAATAATCCTTGTTATTCTGGACGGTGAAAGCCCTACCATTGTTGCAATATCCTTTGCCTGCATATTTCTATAGAAACGATATTCAACAACAGTACGTTCTTTTTGGGGTAACTTTGCAATGGCTTGTTTAATAAGTTGGCTTAATTCTACGATTTCAGCCTGTTCATCAGGCAAAGCCGATGTGTCTTTTAGAAAATCAAATGGAGAAGCATTATCTGTTGCGGCAGCAGCTAATCCATCAATTGATAAAATCGTTTCGTATACAGCTTCTCTAACTTTTGTCGGCGAAATACTAAATCCCATATCATCAGAACTATCTTCTTCTGCGGCAAAAGTATCGGTTACAGTACCTTCCTCGTTATTTTTATGTTTAAGAGTATACCATTTATACCTATGTCTTAATTCATTACGAATAGCCCACTTTACAGCTGTTGCTATATAAGCCTCATTGTATTTTGCAAGCTGTTCTTCAGTTTTCCCTTTAACTAATGTTTGCACAGCAATAACACCAATACTAACCAACTCTTCGTATTCAATCATATGATTAGGTATTCGTTTGTATTCAACACGTGCTACTTTTTGTACAATACCCAAGTATTGTTTGATTAAAGTTTTATTATCCATCTTCTCTTATTAAACTAACCTTATTTCAATCATACATTGATTTCAATATTTTTTCAAGTTATATGGTATTTTATGAATTATTTTTATTCTTAAGCCCGTAAACAAATAGTAAAATTTCAGCCACAGCCTTGTATAGTTCTGGGGGAATCTGCTGGTTTAAATCAACCATCCTGAATAATGCTCTGGCAACCGGGGGATTATCTATAACAGGGACATTGTGCTGGATAGCTATTTCAATAATTTTTTTAGCAATAAGCTCTGTACCTTTTGCCGTAACAGTTGGAGATTGCATGGTTTCAGCATCGTATTTCAATGCACAAGCAACGTGGGTTGGATTTCTTACTACAAAGTCTGCTTCGGGAACAGAATCCATTGCACCTTGCTGAAGCATTTGCATACGCCGCTGCCTAAGAGCTGCTTTTACGTGCGGATCGCCTTCAGAGTTTTTATATTCATCTTTAATCTCTTTAAATGACATCTTTTGATCTTTTAAAAATTTCCACTTCGTAACCCCATAATCCGCCGCCGCTATTATTAACATCGCAATACAAACTTTGTATATAAATTCAATAACAAGCTTGCCAAACTCTATCATAATAGCAAAATGATTGTCTATTGCTGCAAGCATAAGAATATCATCAAGGTGCTCCTTATAGACCGACCAGCCAACAAATCCTAAAATAACAACTTTAAGGATATTTTTCCCAAGTTCAAACAAAGTTTTCACCTGAAATAAGTTCTTAAAATACTTCGTCGGATTAAGTTTATCCAACTTAGGAACCAAAGGTGCCGTCGCAACCAAGGGCCCAACCTGAATAAAATCCGCCAGTATTGCAATAAAAGCTGCTACAATCAAAACCGAACTTATTATTACAACTGTTGGAATAATTGAAACCGTGAATATATAAGGATAACCAACTTCCGAAAGATGTTGATTAGGGATTTGTTCATAAAGCGTTATAAAAAGACCTACTATCAATTTCCACATAATAGGTGCAAGCAGATTTATAAAAGAAAACACAACAAGAAGCGAAAGTGCTATTGACACTTCCTTTGTTTTTACTACCTGACCTTCTTTTCTTGCTCTCTCAAGCTTCTGAGGCGTGGCATCAAATTGTTTGTCTTCATCTCCCAATAGTTTTAACCCTCTTGCTTATTGGCTTTCTATTTTTTGTGCTCTATTTAAAGACCGCTTTAGTTGGATTTACAATATCATTTTATCATAAAGATATAATTTTATTGTACAATATTTATATAAGGAGAAATAAATGAAAAATCTATTATATGCAGTTTTGGCGATAATATCTTTATTCGGAGCCGGTTATACATTTATTTACTTGGAAGGCAAGATAGGTTTAGGAACCATATTTATCTGCGGCTTTTTATTCGGATTATTTCTGATGAATATCAGGCTTAATCTAAAAGATAACAAATTGAACTCCTATAAACGTGAACTTGAAAAAGAATCAATCAGCTCTGATACCAATAGCTCAAGAGTGAAGGTGTTAGAATCCAAAATAGAGGTTTTGGAAAAAGCTTTGGAGAATGCGCTTAAAGGGAAGTAATAGTTGTGCTTCGCAGCATTGATGCTTCAAAAATTAAGATTTTTTATGAAAAAAAATCTACTCTTTTTTTTTATGATAAAATTAGTTTATAGAATCAGGGAGGAGTAAATGAAAGAGTCATATTTTCCGCAGGAAATAGAAAAGAAATGGCAGGCTGTCTGGGAAGAAAATAAAGCTTTTCACACACCTGATAACAGCGATAAGCCAAAATATTTTGCACTGTCAATGTTTCCATACCCGTCAGGCAAGCTTCATATGGGGCATGTAAGAAACTATACGATTACAGATGTTATTGCAAGGTTTAAGAAAATGCAAGGGTATAATGTTCTTCATCCAATCGGATGGGACAGTTTTGGTCTGCCTGCAGAAAATGCTGCTATGCAGCACGGTGCTGATCCTGCTAAATGGACTGATGAAAATATTGCTTATATGACTAAACAACTGAAGATGCTCGGGCTTTCTTACGATTGGGAAAGAGAGGTTACAACCTGCAAGCCGGATTATTACAAATGGACTCAGTGGCTGTTTATCCAGTTATTTAAAAAAGGGCTTGCTTACAAAAAAGAAGCCGCTGTTAACTGGTGCGACCATTGCGGAACCGTACTTGCAAATGAGCAGGTAATTGACGGCAAATGCTGGAGATGCGACAGTGTAGTAGAAAAGAAATACCTCTCACAATGGTTCTTTAAGATTACCGATTACGCAGAGAGACTCCTTGAAGATTTAGATAAGCTCAAAGGCTGGGGCGATAACGTTAAAACAATGCAGGCTAACTGGATTGGAAAATCTAAAGGCGCTATTTTCAGATTTAAAGTAAAAGAAGTTGAAGGGCTTGAAGTTCCAGTTTACACAACACGCCCGGATACTGTTCACGGTATAACTTATCTTGTAGTAGCTCCTGAATACAAAGATATAGAAAAACTTACAACCCCTGAAAACAAACAGGCCGTTGAAGAATATCGGGCAAACGCAAGAAAAATGTCCGAAATTGAAAGACTTTCAACTGAGCGTGTAAAAACAGGCGTTCCCCTAGGAACTCATTGTATAAACCCGTTTACGGGCGAAGAATTTCCTCTTTGGACGGCTGATTACGCACTTGTAGAGTATGGAACAGGCGCAGTTATGGCAGTTCCTACACATGATACAAGAGATTTTGATTTTGCTAAAAAATACAATCTTCCTATGAAAGTTGTTATTCAAGACCCGAAAAATCCGTCTGACTGCAAAGATGCTGCTTATACGGAAGAAGGAGTTCTTGTTAATTCAAACGAATTTAACGGAATGAAAAATACGGAAGCTAAAGAAGCTATTACACAAAAAGCTGTAGACGGCGGATTTGGGGAATTTAAAACTCAATACAGACTTAGAGACTGGCTAATTTCCCGCCAGAGATACTGGGGAGCGCCAATTCCTGTTGTATATTGCGACAAATGCGGAATTGTTCCTGAAAAAGAAGAAAACCTTCCTGTTATGCTTCCAACTGACGTCGATTTCTCTGTTGTAGGAAAATCGCCAATTACAACTTCTAAGACATTTGAAGAAACTACCTGTCCGATTTGCGGTGGAAAAGCCAAAAGAGAAATGGATACAATGGATACATTTGTATGCTCTAGCTGGTATTATTTACGGTATTCGGATGCTAAAAATAATAAAATGCCGTTCTCAAAAGAACTTGTAGACAAATGGCTTCCTGTAGACCAGTATGTAGGCGGTATTGAACACGCTATCCTTCACCTGCTCTACTCACGCTTCTTCACAAAAGCGCTTAAAGATTTAGGACTTTTGAGCTTTGATGAACCGTTTAAAAATCTTCTAACTCAAGGAATGGTATTAAAAGACGGTTCAAAGATGTCAAAATCAAAAGGCAATACGGTTGACCCAGATGAAATATTTGAAAACTACGGTGCTGATACTGCAAGATTATTTATCTTGTCAGACTCACCTCCAGCAAGAGATTTTGACTGGTCAGACGCTGGTGTTGAAGGCTGCTATAAGTTCCTTAACCGTGTCTGGAGATTAGTCAGCGATAATCAAAAATACCTTACTAAGGACTATGAGCTTAAATTCCCGCTCACAAGAGAGAATGATGACCTTGTAAGAACTGTACATATGGCAATAAAAGGTATAACTAATGATATTGCAAATGACTTCCAGTTTAATACTGTAATTTCAAAGTACAGAGAACTTACAAACGCCATTTACGATTGGCGAGGAAAGCTTAAGGGCGACTTGTCGGAAGAAGATAAGAATGTTTTGAGTTTTGCAATTATCTCGTTAATCAAGCTGATGGCGCCTGTCACTGTTCATATGTCAGAAGAAATTTGGGCAGACCTAGGATTTGAAGGCTCTATCCACGATTCTAAATGGTGTGAATGGGATGAAAACCTTGCAAAAGCAAGCAAGATTACGCTGGTTGTACAGGTTAACGGTAAAGTAAAAGACAAAATCGAAGCTGACGAAGGGGTAAATGATGAAGAGTTGAAAGCAATTGCCCTTTCTAGTGATAAAATTAAAGAGCTTACTGCCGGAAAAGAGATTGTTAAAACAATTGTTGTGCCCAAAAAGCTTGTGAATATCGTAGTTAAATAATTATTAGAACAGTAATACTGGATGAGGGAATGTTATTTAATATACATTCCCGTAAACCCAGTATGTTCTTAAAACTTTCTTCACATAATTTTTTGTTTCCGGGTATGGAATCTGTTCTACAAATTCATCTGTATCTGAATAAATAAGCTTTGAAAACCAATTTGTAACAGAGCCGATTCCGCCGTTATAAGCTGTTATCGCATATAAAT
Organism: Candidatus Gastranaerophilales bacterium; assembly: GCA_944323405.1. Taxonomy (GTDB): domain Bacteria; phylum Cyanobacteriota; class Vampirovibrionia; order Gastranaerophilales; family Gastranaerophilaceae; genus CAG-196. The sequence continues at coordinate 13,221 of CALUSJ010000026.1, read as the reverse complement.
CTTTATTGCCTAAAACCTTTTTTAAACCCTCATAATACAAGCTTCCGGCTTTTATATTAGTAGTTTCAGCCTTTAAATCCGAAGGCAGGTTGTGTTTTTTTACAACTTCATTATATGTTGCAGGCATGAGCTGCATTAGGCCGACAGCACCTACTGCACTTTTTGCCGACGGGTTAAAATGGCTTTCTTCCTTTATGATAGACTCTAAAATTATAGGATTATTATTCCCTTTAACCTGATCTACAATTTCGTAATAATGGGTTGGATAAGCAAGTCTCCATCTCAAATCATCAAATGGTGGTTTATTTTTTAACTCCTCCATAGCATTTCTTGCAAGAATAACTGAAATTGTATAATTCCCTTTCTCATAAGCAACCCAGCTTTGGATAAATTTATCTTTTTTACAGAGTTCTTCAACTAAATCATAATCCCCCAAATAAGCCAGCTTCACTACAAGATTATTATCCAGAGATTTTTTGTAAGGAAATACAACAGGCTTTTCTGTTAATTCCCCAAAAGGCAGTGCTCCATCTTCCTTAAACAAATTATAGTTAGCCCGATAAGCGTAATATGTATCTGGATAGTTTGCCAGAACTTTCTTATAATAATTATTTGCGCTTTCATAATGTTTTAGTTTGTAAGCTATTTTTCCCATAAAATATGTGACAGCAGGACTTGATTTCGTATTAGGGAATTTTTTAAGATGCAAAAACCCTAGCCGCTGCGCATCATAATATTTTTTCTGGAGATACTTTGTTATAAAAATATTATAAAGTGAATCTGCTGAAAACTGTCCATTCGGATATTTTTCATATAAGGTTCTAAAACATGCTTCTTTAACATTTTCAGCAACAACTTCACTACAGTTAAGATACGCTACATAATCTGCACCTGTTGAGCTTAGGCCCATATTCACAAGCCTTGTTATACCATCTTTTCTAGCAGGAAATGCCGCAATATAATTGTCAATTACCTCAGAAACATCGTCCTGATCTGTATTAAAAGCATGCTTTTTAAGCCCAAGTTCAGCGTAATAATTCCCCTTATCTTTATTACCAAGTTTATATTCATTCTTTGCAAAATCAGACCAGCTTTCAGCAAGCGTAGTTTTGTTCAAGTATGCTTTCGCATTCTCAAATTCGCCATTTGCATAATAAGCTTTTGCAATAAGTAAATTATTATAATTATTTAATTTCGTATCAAGTGCCTTAATCTTTTCAATCGATTGAAGCGCAAATCTCCCGTCAGGAGCTTTTTCAATATAGTTTTTGAAATATATAGCAGCTTTTTCTTTAGACTTAGCAATCTTCTTCTCGCCTTTAGGAGGATTTTCAAGTTCAATAAGCCCTAAATAATATTCAGAAGCTATCGCATAATCACTTGTCGGGAACTTTTTTATAATTTTTTTGAAATGCTTTTTGGCTCTTTTGTCTTTTATATCATACATCAACACAGCCATATTATATTCACTTATAGGAGCAATCGATGATTTTGAGCCGGAGTGTACAATACGATTATATTTTTTTATTGCAAGCTCTTTGTTTTCAAGGTTTGTAGCACACCTAGCCTGCCTAAATAAAGCCGGTTTTTTTAATGAAGAACCCGAAGGTACCTTTGCAAATTTTTGATAAGCCAGCTCATACTCATTATTCTTGTAGCTTTTCAGAGCCTCAGAATAATTTTCAATTCCTCTAGACTCTGAAGAAGTGTGATTATATATAAAATAACCTATAGTAAACAAAGCCAAAAAAACTACTATATATAAATCATACTTACGTCTTCTTCTCATTTAAATCCTTCCCAACTGTTTATTATTCCAAATAAACAACACCTGACCGAGGTATTCCATTATTAACATTTTAATATATAAATATGCAAAAAGAAAATCCTGTAATAAAAAATTACATTTTATCATCAGAAAGGCGCATTATCTTCGATAATGCGCCATCTAAAATTCCTATTGATAATTACCTATATCATACACCCGCAGTGCAAAATACGGTTTTTCTTTTCCTTTTTCTTTCAGGAATAAAATAAAAGTATCATCGAAATAGAATAATCTTGGTTCAACAGCCGGCATCAGCGCACAAGTCATAGCTGTAATTGCCGCCTCGCTCTTTAATTTTACACCAGTATTATTCATTTCAAACTTGATAGTCTCAAGTGCTTGCTCAATAACAAGATCCGTACCCTTAATACGTTTTCCTGTTACATCATCAAAAGATTTTTCTTCAAAGAATTTGAGGTTCGGAACCTTTAATTCATCTAAATCACTGAATTTTGTTTCGCCTTTATACAAATCCTGTTTCTTAAGCATCTCTGCATATACATTATTAAATGTCTTGGTAGTAGAAGTTTTGTATAAATAAACTTCGTCATTATTATTAGTATCAAGCTGTACTGCAAAATCATTAGGATTATTATAAAAAAGAACTTTTACTCCGTTATCAAGAATTTTATCTGAATCGCCGTTAATCCCGAAATATTCTGCCTCTGTATCTCTAAATGCTGATTTACCAAGTTTATCAAACGGATTTACGAACTCAAAATCTTTTTTGAGCATTGCATATACAATAAATCTGTTTTTAGCCGGTGTAAAATCAAGCTGGTCTAGAAGATCACTTGTTTCCTGGAATTTCTTTTTAATAGCTTTTGCTATCACTTTTTTTGTATTCTTCTTAATTTTGCCTACATATCTGTAATAGCATTTTTCATTCAAGTCTTCTACAGTAAACTCTTGCTTGTTAAGCTCGTTTACAATAACAGGGGTTCCGCCTGGAAATTTGATTTCACTAAAGGCTATTTTGTCCATAAAATCATTCCAGACTATCTGAAAAGTTCCAACCCAGACTCTATCCTGAACATTTGTTTTGCTCTGCATTGTTGGCAAAACTTCAATATTCCCGGCTGCAAATGCCGGAGTCAACATCATCAGTGCTGTAAATAAAGATATAATTATTTTTTTCATAGTAATAGAATTCTATCAGAAATTTCTTATTGAGACAACCCTTTTATGGTAGGATATTTTTATGAAGATAGCCGAGTTTAAAATTGAAGAATGGATGAATAAATACAGCGCAAGCGCAAAATATGATTTGACAACGACTTGTATATCGCCTCTCTGTATTAATGATTTAAATTATTCTAAAGATATATTTAATATAAAACTTGGATATGGTGATATTGAAGGCTCTTTGAGACTAAAAACAGCCATAAAATCTCTATATGAAAACCAATCAACGGATAATATCACAATTACACACGGAGCAATCGGCGCAAACCAACTTGTGTTTTTATCTATTTTGGGACAGGGTGATGAAGTAATATCAATAGTTCCTACATACCAGCAGCATTATTCTATACCTGAAGCTTTGGGCTGCGAAGTTAAACTTTATTTTTTAAAAGAAGAGAATCAATGGCTGCCTGATTTAGAAGAACTGAAAAAATTGATTAATAAAAAGACAAAATTAATCTGCCTCAATAATCCAAACAATCCAACAGGCGCAGTGATTCCTGATTGGATGCTTGAAGAAATAGTTAAGATTGCAGAAAATAATAACGCTTGGATATTATCAGATGAGGTTTATAGAGGACTCAATCTTGATGGGAATCCTTATTCCAAATCAATCGCAGATATGTACGAAAAAGGGATTTCGGTCGGAAGTATGTCAAAAACATATTCACTTCCGGGGCTTAGAGTAGGATGGGTCGTCGCAAAGCCAGAATTAATAAAGGAAGTTAATCACCAAAGACAGTACAACACAATAAGCATAAGCCTTTTGGATGATTACTTTGCAGCTGCTGCATTAGAAAATAAAGAACGTATTGCGAATAGGAATTTCTCTATTCTGCATAAAAACTTAGATATTTTAAAAAATTGGTTAGATAAAAATCCACAATTCAATTGCGTTCTGCCATCTGGAGGAACAACAGTACTTTTGCGATACAATTCTAACCTATCTTCCGTTGATTATTGCAAAAACTTACAAAAAACAACTGGAGTCGCATTACTTCCAGGTAAAACATTTGAAATGGAAGGCTATGTACGATTAGGGTTTTGTGCTGAAAATTTGCAAACAGCCTTGGATAAAATCTCTGAACACCAAGAAATTTGCAGCTAAATCATGATTAACCAACAATCACACATATATATATAGATTAAACATTTTCACCATGGTATAATACACTCTATCAAAGGAGAATTTCATGGATAAATTAAAAATCGGTATAATCGGACTTGGAACAGTAGGATGCGGTGTTTATAAAACATTAGGGCATATAGATAATGTTGAGATTGTAAAAATTGCGGTTAAAAACATCAACAAACCCCGTCCAGTAGATGTTCCAGCATCCCTTTTGACAGATAATCCTTATGAAATAGTAAATAATCCTTCTATTGATGTTGTAGTTGAGTTAATTGGCGGTCTGGAGCCGGCATATAGCTATCTTGAAAGCGCAATCAAAAATGGCAAGCATATTGTTACAGCTAACAAAGAGCTTTTGGCCAAAAAAGGAGAAGAGTTATTTAATCTTGCTGAAAAATACAACCGTGTAATCCTTTATGAAGCTGCAATCGCAGGCGGCATTCCTATTATTATGCCTATAAAAACTATACTTGCCGGCAATAAAATTACAAAAATCCACGCAATTTTAAACGGCACAACAAACTACATTTTGACAAAAATGGATTCAGACGGAGCATCTTATGAAGAGGTTTTAAAAGAAGCCCAGGAACTTGGATACGCCGAAACAGACCCGACAGGTGATGTTGAAGGATTTGATGCAGCATATAAAATCACAACACTTGCAACAATTGCATTTAAAAAAAGAATTAAACTCGAAAATGTTTACCGCGAAGGAATAACTAAAATCCGCAAAGAGGATATGGCAAAAGCTAACGAATTTGGATACAAAATAAAACTTATTGCAACAGCAACAATTGATGAAAACAATAATGCAGATGTAAGAGTGCATCCGATGCTTGTTTCTAAGGATGCAACACTTGCACATATAGATTATGTTACAAATGCCGTATTCTTGAGCGGTCATCCGATAGGAGATATTCTTCTTTCAGGCCCTGGAGCAGGAGAATTCCCGACAGCGAGTTCGGTAGTCGGTGATATTTTATCTATAGCAGCAGAATTTGGAAAAACTGACTATATGCTTCCTATGATGAGATGCAATCATACCACAACAGCAAACCCAGTTAAAATAGAAGAAACTTTTAATAAATACTATATTTCTATAACAGCGCCAAACGCAATTGGGGTTATTGCTAAGATAGGTACTATTTGTGCAAACAAGAATATAAGTCTTTCTAGCATTCTCCAAAAAGGAGTTTCCAAAGACAATACCGCTGATATTACTGTTATAACAGAACATTGCCAAGAAAAACTTATAAGAGAAGCCGTGAATGAGCTTACAGATTGTACGGTTAATAGTATTATAAGGGTTGCAGACTAGAGCTGTTGGCTAAAGGTTCAATTTTATTAATTCAGAATCAAAAGCGCCAGATTCAAATACGTTGCAAAGATTATCCAAACAAAATAAGGAATAAGTATTGCGGCAGCACTTTGGGATACTTTATAAAATTCTCTTATCGTTAAATAAACAAAAATATCGAGCAAAACTATAACAATCAGCGCCAGAACAATATTTTCCATACTAAAAAAAACTGGTGTCCAGGAAATATTCAAGATTAGCTGTATTACAAAATAAATATATCCTTGAGTTTTATCTTTTCTGCTAAAAGTTTTGACATAAATAATAAGTGAGATTAAAATAGTCAAATAGAGAATAATCCAAGCAGGAGCAAAGACTTCTGAAGGCGGCATCAGAAAAGGTTTTTTAAGTGTATCGAACCAAAATGTATCAAACATACATTTATTATTTAAGAATTGTAAAATTTTTCATTAGCTAAAAGTGTAATATAGCAAAAAGTTTTTTTATCAGATTTATTATATTGAGGTAAACATAATGAAAATAGAAACAGCATCCGAACTAAATTTTGGCAAAATGGGTTATATTGGAAAATCTTTAGGCAGAACTACCAGAAAAAGGGGAACTAATCCTTATAGCAGCAAGATAAACAAATTCATGGAATACTACAAAAAACAAGTTGAGCTTATATACAACTCTTTTAGCAGCAAAGACAAAGATACTGTATCCCAAGAATTTAACCGGCTTGATATAGCTTATCACGACCAGCTTGCAATAATCCAGAGGAAAAAAGGCGGACTTAGTAAAGCGCATCTTGAATACTAGCCTATTTTTCAGCAACAAGTGCAACCCATTGGTCTTGAGTCATTGTTTCAATAAGCTTCATCCCTTGATTTTTTAACGCCTCAAGAACAATATCCTTTTTTTCGTCCAAAATCCCGCTCAAAACTATTTTGGCTCCAGGTTTCATAATATTTTTTAAATCACCCATTATCTCTGCCAAAACATTATGAAGAATGTTTGCGCATACAAAATCGTACTCATTTGAGATTTTGCCAGCAGTATTTAATTCAAACTCTATTCCAGCTTCATCTGATTCTCGGATTTGAATCCCATTAATCAAAGCGTTTTCTTTACAAACATCAATCACCGTCTCATCATTATCACACCCGTAAGCAGAGCTTGCACCAAGCTTCATTGCACAAATAGCAAGAATCCCCGAGCCAGTGCCGATATCAGCCATTTTATCCCCAGGAGTCAAATATTTTTCCATAGCTCTCATACACAATTGTGTTGTTTGATGAGTCCCAGTTCCAAATGCACACCCAGGATCAAGGGTTATTACGATTTCTCCCGCTTTTGGCTCATAATTAAGCCAGCTTGGAACGACAGCTATCCTATCAGAAACGTGGGTTACAGTCCATTTTTCTTTCCATTTCTTCGACCAATCCTGATTTTCTTTTTCATCAATACTAATTTCCCAGCTGCCTAATTCTTCATCTGTAAAACCACGTTCTTTCAACAATTCCCGCTCAGTTTTCAATACTTCTACTGGATTATTGTTCAAATCTGTTAAAAAAACTCTCAACACACCTCTTGTAGTTGAAGTCATAACTAAATCCTTGTAGGCTTCTTCTGCCAGAACAACGCCGGCGCAATCAAAGTTAGAAAAACATATATCTGCTACAATGTCTTCTATTTCGGGATTTATTGTTATTCTTAATTCGTAATAATTATCCATACATATCCTCGTTTCATGTAACTTAAGTATAACACAAACCCGAGGGAGGAAGCCTGCGTACACTTTATTTGCTTATTAACCCATTAACTTAATCACTTAGTCAACTATTCACTATTCACTAGTCACTAGTCACTATTCACTAGTCACTAGTCACTACCCCTCACCCATCAACCTCTGTTTAAATAATCTATTGAAATCTTTGATTGCATACGGCGCATTGTATTCATTTAGAATATTTTCGCCATTATGATTTATTAGCACCCGTCTGGAATCCTGGTTTAAAGAATCAGGTCTTATATATAAGTATGCTTTGCCTGATTTAAACCCAGGGGTCAAAATAGTTCTTTTACCTGCATTATCACGAACAACAAACAATCCTTTATCATTTATATTAATCTTTGCATTCTCTATATTTAACCTCAAAGTATCAATTGCTTTTTTTATATATTCAATTTGATTACTTAAATGAAGCTGCTTATTTGATAAAAATTTATTCAAAAGTTCTACATTTTTAATCATACAATTATCATTTACGCCAATTATTTTCTTTAATTTTTCAGGGATTTGATCATCCAAACCACTTTTTGTAGAAATTTCTGGATAATATTCAAAAGGAATCTTCTGTTCATTTATAAAATCTTTAACCTTCCTGTCATATTTATCCTTTGTAACCAATACTACATCACCCTCGCTTTTAATATTATAAAAAATCTGACGCCCTTTTCTTATAATACCCGGTATAGAATCCTTAACCTGCGCTGACTGAGGTCTGAATACAAATGCACCCTTAAAATTCGTATTATCATTATTATTAATTTTCATATTTTTCTCCTTTATTACAATAATAAAAAATCAAAATAAATAAATTTGCTACTGGAATTAAAAATGCATCAAAAAAATAAACCGGGCCAAACAATTTTTATTCAACCCGGCTTACATAAAAAGCATTATATGTATTAATAGCTATTTTGTTGTCTGTATAAACAAACTTATCAAATCATTCAAAGCAGAATACTGTTTTTGATAACTTTGTGACTGTTTCTCAAGAGTAAGAATTTGTTTTTTGTATTCTTGAATAGATGCCTGACATTCTCTTGCAGAAACTTTAAGATTTTCCTGTACCTGCTGTGCATCTTGCAGGACACTCTTCATAGAAATCCCTAAAGCTTCCATTGTCTGTTTTATAATCTGAGCCCCAGTATGTCTTGAAACACCGCTTGGCAATTGAGAAATGAGCTTCTTCAATACCGTAATATTAGCAGGCATTTCAAAAGCTTCGCTCATTGTTTCAACAACTGGAGTTTTTACTGGTTTCGGTTCTGCAAAAAATGAATCCGCAGAATCATCTTCTACATCATCAAAAAAACTTGTGTTTTTTGCAGGTTTAACAGGCTCCGCAAAAAAATCATCAGCAGCTGATGATGATGAAAAAATATCATCATTCATCGAATTTGAAGTTGGTGCTGTATCAAAACTATCCGTTTGAATGTCCTCTTGTATATCCATGTTCTCTGCTTGTTTTTTCAGAGCTTCTACAATCTTTTTTCCAACACTTTCGTTATTCGGCATAATCTATACTCCCTCATAGGTTTACTTAGATTATTATATTTTAAACATGTTGAAAGTCCAACAATTTGTTATGTTTTGTAAATTAATTAATAATTTCCCATTTGTTAATTTTTGGTTAAGAAATCTAATATAAGGATTAAAAAGAGTAATAATATAAGTGTTGAAAGTAACAGGTATAAAATATGAAAGGAGAACATCATGAAATTCTTAATTAAAAAATCACCAGACGGGTTTATTAAATCTGTTAATGATGAAATCAGTTCTATTTTAAACAGAAATTTTGACAGCTTCTTCCCTGAATACATTTATAATGAAGATGAGATTGACAAGCTTGCAATGCCGGTTGAACTTCACGAGAAAGATAACGAATATAGTGTAAAAGCAGAACTGCCAGGCGTAAAAAAAGATGATTTGGATATAGATATTGATAAAAACCATATTACAATTAATGCAAAAAAAGAAGAAGAACAAAGGGAAGACACAAAAGGCTATAGAAAATCTGAATTCAGATATGGCGAGTTCTCAAGAACTATATATTTCCCTCAAGAAATTGATGTTGAAAAAACATCCGCAAAACTTGAACACGGTATATTAGCAATAACAGCACCAAAACTTGCTGCTGAAAAAGGTTCAAGCAAAAAACTTACTGTTAATTAATAAAAAAATAGAGACTGATTAAAAAAAGGCGGCTAAAAAGCCGCCTTTTTTATACCACAACAAATTATCTCTCCCTTCCGCTTAACTAAACTTTACACAAGCAATTGACTGCACAACATGTTCATGTTTTGATATAACTATTATTAAGTAAAATTAGCTGAAAAGGAAATAGAGAAATGAGACGTACATTAGAAGGAACAAAAATCAAAAGACAGCATGTAAGCGGTTTTAGAGCAAGAATGGCAACTCCAGGCGGTCAAGAAGTTTTGAACAGACGTCGTGCTAAAGGCAGACATAAACTTGCTATAACCGGCAGCAAACGTGCATAAGGTTCTGTAAAAAATTTGGAAAAAATATGGCGGCTAAAAAAGCCGCCATATTTTTTATAAACCCTAACGGAAAATACCAGCCATAACCAATCTTGGTTTGCTTCACGCCTCGGAATTTAATTATAAGAAAGAACTATAGTTTTGCTGCATTTGGGCAATTGCCATTTCCATTTGGTAGAACTGGTTTTCCAGGCGCGCACGGTATGCTTCAATACTTGAATTTTGCTTGCTTATCTTTTCTTCCATTCTGGAAATATCCGAATCCAGTGTTGAAGTTTTCACATCGAAGAAGCCCGTTGTTGCAGAAAGACTCTGTTCAACTGCACTTTCCATCATACTCAATACACCGTTTTCGCCGGCTAAAATAGATGCCACAGAATCAGGGTTTTCCTGAAGAGCTTCCAAGAACTTATCTTCATCAAGTGATAATTCATAAGTATCAGTTGACAAATTATTTCCATCGGCAGCACTTGTTGAAATCCCGATATCTGATAACAGCTTATATATACCGCCATTTGTTGTATTTGAGCTTGTAGAATAACTTCTCAAAGTATTTGTAAGGCTTGTAAGCGATGTTTCTCCGTGTAAGTCTGCACCAGAAGCAGTAACTTCTTCAACTTTAGCAATTGTATCATTATAAGCAGTAATAAACGCATTAACCGCTTCTAACAACTGAGTCGTATCTTGAGTTACACTAAGAGTAGTCTGCCCATCTTCTTCTGTATTAGCCCGCTTTAGAGTTAATGTAACGCCATCAATTCTTGATATATCAGAAGTTACAGTATTTGATGTTGAAACCATTTGTGTTCCGTTTACTGTAAATATAGCATTCTGGCCTAAAGTCTGAGCCTCTGTATACATTCTTGATGAAACAAGATTGCCTTCATCATCCCATTCAGAAGTCGTAAGCCCCATTACATCAGTAAAATTGCTTGTTCCAGCTTCTATATTGATATATGAAGCACCCTCTTTTGTAGAAGTTATTGACAATTTACCTGTTGCATCATCCCAATATGCATATGCTTGTGCATCATCATTATTGTTTATTTCCGAAATCAAAGATGACAGCGTAGTATTTTCATCAATCGTAAATGTTGCATCACCTATTGTAAAAGTTCCCGCTGTTATCTGTTGATTAAACCCGGAATCTGCATCCGTTAATTTCGTTGCAACTGTTGCTTTATAAAGCGAATTCGTTGAGGCATATGTTCCGTCTTCCTGCTGTGTTATACCAAGCAATGATGAAATATTAGAGCCATCAGTCGTTGCACCAAAATTAACAGTGTCGCCTTCATTTTGCGCAGATAATCTCAATACACCCGCAGAATCAACTTCAGCCTTTACACCAAAACCGGCAAGCTGAGCTTTGAAATCACCCAAAGTATCTGTATCTTCAATATTTACAGTATGTTTTTGCCCGTTAACATATGCTGTAAACGTTCCATTCGTAATACCAAGGTTAGAAAGTATAGTGCTGTCATCCGCTACTGCACTTGCCGCAGATTGCGAAGACGCTTTTGTATATGTTGCAAGCTGCTGAACTGTAACATCATAGTTTTGTCTAACAGCATTGCTGGATACTGTTGCAGTAAATATTTCCTCATTAGATGAAGTAACACTATTCTGCCCAAACAAGTCAAATGAGCCGCCAAACTTAGCATCTGTGAGCTTTTCTATTGCACTTCTTAAGGTTGAAAACACACTTCTTGTATCATTCAAGGTCGTTTTTTCTGTCTGCAGCGCTTTTAAATCAGTCTCAAGCGCTTTAACTTTTTCTTGTCGTACTGAAACAAATGCTTCTACCCATGAAGAGGTATCCAACCCGGAAACCAAACCGCTAAATGATATTGTCATAATAAAAATCCTTTTTTATGTTAATTGGTATATACTATGTATATTCATTATAATACATGTGTTTTAACATTTCAACCCTTTATCTGTATGAGATTATATTTTTGTGGTACAATTTTTTTACCTAAAAGGAGAGGATTATTATGTTAAAAAGAGAACCAAGCTGTGAGTTAGAAAGAGAATTATTTAATAGCGTAATCGAAAAAACTCCAGATTATATAAAGAATTTAGATATATTAAGTTTTGATAATGAAGGTGAATTTACTTTTACCCTAAAAAAAGAGCACCTTTATCCGCACACCGAATCAAACCCGGAAGGGCTTAACCTTCTTGAATGGTTTGCGAATTATTCAAAGGAAGCTAAAGTCTCAACGGCAGGAATTCGCGGGCCTCAAAATATCATTTACCCTCAAGATACAAGGTTCCCGATTAACCTTGTTGGAATAGTGCTTGCAACTTTATCAATAGTTCTTGTTTCAAGCGATAAATATGATGGTAAAGAGATATTGAAGCTTGCAGGAAGCGAAGTCAGATACAATTCTGACTTGTATCTTGATGCAATTGCACGTGTTCAGGCAGCACAGGAGATTAAAACACTTGTACCGCAGGGCAGAAAAACTATTCCTATCTGGCTTGCTTCGTTTTTGGCATTCAAGCTTGATTTAGTTGGCGGTGAATATATAACTTCAAGCCACGGAATATCTGTAAAAACAGCCACTAAAGACTTGAATTCTCAAGGAAGTCAGTATCTGCCGGAAGAATCATTGGAGTTTGTCAACAAAATTCAGGAAATTTTTGACAAAGTAGAAAAAGATGGCTCTTATACTATTAAAATTGCCGCTAAAAATAATCCGCTGATTGATGAAAGTATTATGGCTAAACTTAATGACGGTATTGACTTGTATGTAGAATATTTAAAATCAGGTGTTGCAGGAAATCTTGACAGTGTTAAGAAAATGAAATCAAAACTTTTTGTGGAATGCGTGGGCGGATGTGCGTATAGAACGCTTAGCCGTGTTTTAGAAAAACTGGGTATTTTAGATAAATATGCTTGGAATAACATCGAAGAAGATCCGTTTTTCCATTCAATAGGCAAGTATGATACTGACCCTAAGGGAAATAAAGTATTTTATGATTATTCCGTTGATGCGACTGTCGTTGCAAAACGACCTGACGGTAAGAGATTTTTCCCTGTAATAGAATCTATGCATTATGAGCGTGTTCTTGCGGACTATCCTCTAGGAACGGTTGTATTGATTACAGACCCTGACCATGACAGGCTTACCGTATGCCAGATAGAAGCAGCAGGAAACGAGCCGGCGCTTGAGGAGTACGGAATTTCATATATTAAACTGGATGAAAACCGTATTTTAACAGTATATAGCGCAAATCAGGCATTTTTAATGCTTATGAACTACAGAGTAAAACAGCTTAAAGCAGAAGGGAAATTCAAAAACCACCCGAGATTTATGATTAAGACTACAGCTTCCGCTTTATCATGGGACGAGTGGGCAAAAGCTCACGGAATTAAGGTTGTAAATGTTCCTGTCGGGTTTAAAGAGATTGCTAATATTATGAAAAAAGTAGAACTCCAGATAAAGAATAACCCCGATAAAGAGGTGGTTGTTGACGATG